>CAZHBK010000014.1:0-7916 GCA_964530465.1 uncultured Nitrososphaeria archaeon
TATCCATACTTATATATGAGTAATGCTTTTAATGCTTTCTCAGCACACTGCTGGCTGAAATAGCATGCTTTAGAATACCTACCTAACTTCATAAGATCTAACGCGGCTTCTAAATCATCTCTAGCTTCATAATACCAGTCTAAACCTCTAGACTTATTCATACCTTTAAATATTAAATTAAGTATTTACATAAGGCTATTGTAACGTTATAGACTAACGCGTATTAGCATTAAATCAAATACTCTATTAATAATGAGTGTTGAGAGAGAGGAGTATGCAATTAATGCAAAGAAGTATAGACTTCTCTTTATTGAATTTGAAACATGTAAGAAAGATATCTACTTTCTAATACCATCCTTCCTGATATGGATTACATCGATAACAGTATCTATTTTAGATTATATAGATAGTAGATGTAGCTACTTGAGAATTAATATAGCAACAGTAGTTGGATCTATATTGATAGTATTAGGCTTGATTCTGCGAATCGAAGCTAAGAATCAACTGGGTTCGTTCTACTCTCATACATTAAAGATACATAGAGATCATAAGTTAATTACTAGTGGGATATATAGATATATTAGACATCCAGCATATCTAGGAGCATTATTAATATGGTTTGGAATACCAATTATACTAAACAGCTTAATAGGATTTATTATTATGCTCTTAATAATACCATGCTATATATATCGGATGAATATTGAAGAGGAAATGCTAATTAGAGTCTTCAAAGACAAGTATATCAAATATATTAAGAGAAGTAGTAGGCTAATCCCATACATATATTAGGAGTTTTAAAGAAGTAGTTATTAAGTTAAGAATCTTGAATTGTAAATGCATGCCTGCTTTAAGACTATAAAACCTGCAATAGTAGGATCAATTAATTTAATACTCCTATTAAGCCTACTTTTAATCTCCTTTGAGAGATAGCTTAAACCCGTACAGCCCATTATTATTACATCTGCTCCATCTTCATTATATGCTTTTAAAGAGAGCTTTATGAATTCATCAATTATCTTATCTGACGCCTTATATATATCTACAACGTGTATGTTAAGCGTATATATTGATGCTAGTTTATTTAAGAAACCATATAATGCAAGTCTCTTTCTAATTGCCTTAATACTCTCTCTACCACCTACAGTTATAATACTAAATGTATCACCTAACATCATAGCCATGAGATATGATGCTATTCCAGCTCCAACAACTATAATTCTCTTAGCTTTCTCTACAGCAGCTTCATATCCGGGATCATTAAAGCAATTTATTAATATACCATCGAAACCACTCCTCTCAGCCTCAAGAACTCTATCTACTACTAATGGTGCTGTTATAGTATCATCATATGTAGTCTCGATTTGATCAAGTCCATCTTTTAAAAACCATACTTCAATATAATCATCCAGTGATATATATGGACGTATGATATTCATAGTTGCCTCTCTTAACCCAATCCTCTCCTTAATAGGCTCTAAAATAACATACTTCATGTATCATCACTTCTCATTATGACTGAAATATCATACTAGCTTATAGATGTTAAAGTCAAAGGTAGATTTCGCCATATAGATAACTTCACCCTGCATCATCATTTAGATGTACATGACATTAATAACTTAGTACCAACTTAAAATTCATATCTGAGGTAAGGAAATTTAGGTTGTAAAATGAAGCTAGGTATTGATCTTGACGGTGTATTAGCAGATCATGTAAGATATCTAATTGAATATCTTAGAAGAAGTAATCCATCATTAGATATAACGGTAGATGATGTTGATAGATGGAATGCAAAAGTAAATGGTATTAGATTTAAGGATCTTTTTGAATACTATCTAAGATTTGAAGAATTCACACTTTCAATTCCTCCAATCGAGAATTCTATAGAATCTATTGATAAATTGTATGATAGATATGAAATCTATATAGTTACGGCTAGGCCTAAATATTGTAGAGAAACAACGATTAAATGGCTAAATATGCATGGTTTTAAATATCATAAGCTGTATATCGATCTAGATTATGAACGGATCGACTTGGATATTGATGTATTAATAGATGATAATCCATTTAATATAATTGGCTTTGCATGTAAGCGTAAGAAAGCTATAATACTTGATCAACCTTGGAATAGAAAGCTACCCATGAATGTGACTAATGAAATCCGTAAATATATTGTTAGATGTAAGGATTGGAAGGCAATCACTCAAGTATTACTTGAGTGATTTCATTAATGTATGAATATCTAGTATTATCTTTCCAAGTTTAGTAATCTCTATTTTAGGTTTCTTACCCCTACTCTTCATTATAAGACCCATCTTTTTAAGTTTTGTAATAGATTTGTATACTGTCGATCTACTTAATGCTGTCTCCTCAATTATTGACCCTACGTCTATACTACCGCTACTAGCAATTACATTTAATACTCTAGCATCTGAATCAGATATCTTAGGATTTATACGTAGGAATGGAGGTATCTTTAGGATTTTAGATTTACTCTCACTATATGTATATATATCTGAAACTCTAGGATCCAACTGACTATATAATACTAATAGACTTACAATAGCTCTCGTGCCTCCTGCAGCCCATACGAAGACTTCTTTTGCATTTAAGCTATTAACCTTGTTAAATACCGTGTATAAGTCATCTATTAGATCCTCTTCTGAAACCTCTAGATACTCGTATGCTATATTACTACCCTTACATTTCAAACCATTCATCAATTGCTCTAACGCTGCTCTAGTCTGCTCAGTCCTACCCTTAATAGCTTCGGATGGAGTTACAAATACGAAGTAATCATAGTCTTCGATAACAGACTTACTAATTAGATATGCAACCTGGGTAATATCGAAACCTAAACTAACTAAGTAGACCCTTCTCCCCTCCATTACAATAATGTATAGTATTATTGGAGATATATTTAGTATGACTTATAACGTTAAAAGAGTTTAGAATGTGCCTCGCTTGGTCGACCCACCTACATCCTCATCCCCATACTGGGTCTGTAGGAGGGCGGTTCTAAGCGAGGCATTCAAATATCTGAATACATACCTAATGACTTAAATATTTTAAAGATCAATTGTAGATTCGATATATGTGGGGGATGAGCAGACCGCCACATACTGATTAATGATGATTTCTGGCGAATGCGACCCCCTATATATAGTTTTAGTCCTATATATAGGAAATAACCTTAATATTTATTTACTATATGATTCAATTCAATTTTGATCCTTATGTCTGAGGATATATTAACGCCTATTCCACGTAGTAATAGGATATATGGGTTTGTAGATAATTTTCTAATATGGGCTGGTGCTAATATATGTATTCCAACATTATTCACGGGGGGGTTAATAGCTCCTAAACTAGGTATTCTATATTCAATAGTTGTAATCCTAATAGCATCGACTATTGGAGGATTTATCCTCGGATTAATCGCCTTACTTGGATCTAAATATGGGCTTCCAACAATGGTTTTAACTAGGAAGGTTATTGGGTTAAAGAATTCATATATAGCCTCGATATTTAATGTAATTCAGTTGATTGGCTGGTCCTCGATATTGCTATATGTTAGTAGTGAAGCACTTAAAGAAACCGGTAGCTATATATCAAGGAATAGTATAATATCTAACTACATTTTCTGGGTTATTTTAATCGGCATTATTCAGATTATCTACATCTCTAGAGGTATTGAGAAAATTACGATAATACATAGGATAGCTGTAATTACATTAATGATAGTATTAGGTATTGAGTCATATTACCTTATAGCATTTATGTTTAGTAAAGGTATTTACATAGATGTATCTGGTATTAAAATAAAGGATATATTATGGGGTATCGATATGGTACTAGCGACAGCGGTATCATGGGCTCCATTAGTAGCGGATTATAGTAGATTTAGTATTAGTGAGCATAGTGCATTAATGGGTACTTGGTGGGGATATACTATAACAAGCTATATACTTTACTCATTAGGTGCTTTAGGAGCAGTTGTAGCAGGCGCATATTTAGGCGATCCAACCTTAATAGCTATAAAACTCGGTTTATCAGTCTTAATACTCTATTTTGTAGCTATAAGTGCGATTACAACTAATTTAATTAATATCTATTCTGCAGTTATATCTACTAAGAATATATATCAGAAGATTAGCTATAGGCTTCTCGTAGTATTATATGGGTTGATTATAATAGCAATATCTATAACACCTATATTCATAACGAATTTCGAAGCATTTCTCTATTATATTGGAGATATATTCATTCCACTAATTATACTGCTAATTGTAGGATTATATAGAAGAGGTAGTGAGAGGGGGAGGAATCATATTATTAATGCTGTTATATGGTGGGTTGCAGTAGCTATATCGATACTAATTACTTTACTATATGGGTTTGGATCTTCAATAATTGGAATCTCTGCAACTATCCTAATTTACCTTTTAATATCTAGATATTTAGGATGTGGGGGTTGTTAATATGGTTGGTAAGCTTCCTCCATCACTTCTAAAGAAATATATATTTTCTAGGATTGGAGTTTTAGATCCAAATGTAATAGTTGGCTCCTCAATTGGTGAGGATTCAGCAGTTATTGATTTAGGGGATGATAAAGTTTTAATAGCACATGTAGATCCAATATCTGGAGCAGTAGAATATCTTGGATGGTTAGCAGTACATATTGCATCTAATGATATTGCTGTCTCAGGTGCTAGACCTAGATGGTTGTTATCAGTTCTATACCTACCTACTAATGCAGACAATACGTTAATTGATAGAATTACAAAGCAGATAGATTCTGCTGCTAAAGAGTTAAATGCAATGATTATTGGAGGTCATTCAGAATTCACTCCGGGTTTAGATAGACCATTAATCTCGATGACTGCGTTAGGAATCACTACTAAAGACAAATATGTTAGAACTGGTGGTGCTAGAGTAGGCGATGTGGTAATTATGACTAAAACAGCTGCTATAGAGGGAACTGCAATACTATCTACAGATTTTAAGAGCGAGTTGATTAATAGAGGAGTTTCAGTGGATATTTTAAATAGAGGAAGGAATTACATTAAGTCAGTTAGTGTTGTTAGAGAAGCACTAGCATTAGCCGATATGAAGTTAGCTAATTCAATGCACGATCCTACTGAAGGAGGTATATTAGGTGGTTTAACAGAGATAGCTTATGCATCAGGTACTACCATTGAAGTATGGGAGGATAGAATTCCGATTGCAAGGGAAACCGCTATTGTATGTAATACGCTTAATGTAGACGTACTAAGGTTAATAAGCTCCGGCGTCTTAATCGCTACAATTCCAGAGGATAAGGTTAAAACCGCATTAAACATCCTAGAAAGAGTTGGTGTTAAAGCATCAGTTATAGGTAAGGTCATCGAGTATGATGGCAACTTGGTAATCCTTCATAGAGTTAGTGGAATCACTGAGAGATATAATGATGTCCTTGTTGAAGATGAATTATTTAGGCTGTGGAGGGAGTATAAGAGTTGACATATATTCCATATGCTAAATGTATATCAGATGGAGAATGCATGGAATGCCCTATTAAAGGTAGGGCTTTAGTATACGGTCCATTTATATCGCGGAGGAGAGGTATATCGATAGGTATTAATCTATTCCCAGGTAGGAAAACATGTAGTTTTAACTGCGTCTATTGTTTTAGAGGAGCTACCCAATATAAAGTTAATTCCCTGGTAGATGACTTATATGGTATAAAACCATCTAACCTATATAAAGCATTAGAAAAAGCGTATGAATGCATAAGGCATATAGATGCAATAGATTTCTCAGGTAATGGAGAACCAACACTACATATTAGATTTAGTGAATTTATAGATGTAGTTAGGAGGTTCTGTCATGATTATGGGTTAGATCCCAATGTAGGTGTATTTACAAATGCATCAACACTATACATGCTCAATGTTCTAAATGCATTAAAGAAGTTGGATACTATAGAGGCTAAATTAGATACATGTACTCCATGGAAATTCAAGATTATAAACAGACCATGTAAATCAGTTAATTTAGATATGATTATAAATGGATTAATCAAGCTACGTAAAGAGTATAGTGGTAAGTTGATTATACAGATAATGCTTTTAAAATACTATGATACATTAAACTATACAGCCAGAGATTCACAGTTAATGGCTGAAGTATTAAATATGATTAAGCCAGATGAAGTACACATATATACCACTTATAGAAAGCCTAGGCTAAAGAGTATTAAAAGAGTTAATGAAGATGATATGAGACGATTTAGTGAGGCACTGGTAAATTATGGTTTCAATGTTAAGATATACCCGCATTAATTTGATACATCTAACCTAGAAATATAATTTAAAAGGGATTTTATAGTCTTTTTGGCTTAATTACTTTAAAATATTTGATTTGAGAAGATATTATTTGAAGTTATGTCTGGAATTGATATTTCCTCATCTCTTCACGATACTGATTTTAAGAAGGATAAAAGGTTTAATAGAAGTCATAATCGATATGATGATACTCCTAATTTAAAGCTTGAATCAGCTAGATATATTAATAATAATATTGAGTTTTCTATTAGGAATAGGGGTAGGGGAGCTGTTGAAATCATAGATGTGGCATTCTTTAAATTATATCGACATCCTATTGTTGAAAAATCATCTATTACTGTAATACCAAAGCTAATCACTCGTGAAGTCTATAAGATTGTTAAAGCCATGGAGATTATAGGTAGTGTAATTCCTAGAAAATGCATTATCCCATCTGGTGATGTATCTAACTTCAGAGCAGTACTAGATAATGATGAGTTTAAGACGGGTAATAAATATATCGTAAGAGTTTTAGCAAGAGCAAAGGGTTATGCAGAAGAATTATACTTCTTACTTGAAGCATCAAATAATAGTACTCTAGAATCACGTAATGTATTTACACGTAGTCAATTAGACGAATATATTAAATATCTTGCTAGTGAATGAATATACTAATATACCAGATATTAGATAAGATTAGGGATTATAAGAGGATTATATATAAGTTAGATAGCTTTAAAGAGCGTACAGGATATCCATCCAGGGCTGTATACTCCTATTTAAAGTCTAAGTATAGAGATGCTGAGATATCTATAGTATTTATAACTCCATTAAATCTAGCAGATAGAGTTGAGTTAATCTATGATAAAAATAGCTTTAGAGAGCATGTTAAATCGATGATTGAGCATCATGAGGATTTTAAGGATATAGATTTTGAAGTACTCCCACTATATCCTATAGGATCATGTGAGATTAATGATAGGGTGATATATTTCGATAATAGCCTCGATAATATAAGTCTTCAAATATTAAATAATATGATCAAGCGTAAAGACGTAGATCTAATAGTTGCCGATCTATCTAAGAAATCAAATCCTTATACTACGTCATTATTAAATGCCTTAAAATTATACATCATGAGATGTAAGCTCAAAAGATATGGAGAGGATCGCATTAGATGTATGTATTATATAGTTGAGAAGTCTAATTTTAAAGATAGTTTAGAGGCAAATATATCTATACATGACTATAATGTTAACGTATTATTTAAATTACCAGTTGAGAGCATAGATGAAATTAGAATATGGACCGAAGATAAAGACTCTCGGATAAGAGAGTATGTTGGAAGGAGGTTTAAAAATATAATCTCCGAGGTAAGAAATTTAGTATCTAACCTCATACTAGCGTATAATGCAATTAAATTTAATATACCCCTAGCATTATACTATAGTGATATCATAGATTTAACAATTGATGTAGATAGATTAGAACATGAATTCATTAAACGGATTGACGAAGTTCTAAAGCCGAAGTTTGAAAATGATACCATTAAATTTATAAAGTTTAATTTTGAAAAACTCGCATCAATCTATCTATCCATGGCAT
>CAZHBK010000014.1:7926-16837 GCA_964530465.1 uncultured Nitrososphaeria archaeon
CATGGCATTATATAATGGTGTTAAAAGGACGTTAGTTAATGAGGTTTATAAGTTTGAAGTAGATAATGGGATTCCAATAGGTCATTTAAAGAGAGTATTTAACAATGTGTATGAAAAGTTTGGAGTAAAGACTAATTGTAAACTTCTGGAGGATGATATCAATATTATATCCAAATATATCGATAGGATAACTTATGAATGGATACCTTTAAAAGATATATTGCATGAAGATTATAGTGATGATAAAGAGAGTTTTTTAAAACATTCAGGGTTTTCAAGAAGCTTGGTAGAAGTTAGAAAGGTGGACAAGGGTATTTTAATTAGGTACAAGCATAATAAGATAGATTTGGTAAAGAAATGGATTGAGAAAGTAGAATAGATTAATCTACCGCTAATGAAGAAAATCCTCCATTTTTATATCATTATAATCCAGTATTTTCGGTAAATTCTGAATTTACAGTATATCCTAGTATATAAGATGGAATGATACATCACATATATGATTATACTACGTTATATGAGAAGCTTAAACCCGTAATTGACTTACTCTATATGACTTTTACTACAATGGGTTTAATAGATTCATGTTCAATGATTCTAGCTATAACTCTCGCAATTAGGGAGGAGTTCACAGTTAATGATTATGTTGCTTTAACTGGTTATGCTAAATCAACTATTTCTACATGTCTAGGAATGCTGGAGAGAATGGGGTTTATACATAAGGTTAAGAGGGGTAGGAGATATTCATATATGCCTACATCTGATATAGGTAAGATATTTATCAATAGATTTAGAAACATCTTAGAGAGAAAGCTTAAACCACTTGAGGATAAACTACTCATGCTTCTGAAGGATGAGAAGGATGAATATGTTAGGAGTAAGTTAGAGTCTCTAACTAGTGAAGTGAATAATTTAATTAAAGTTCTGGAGGACCTACTATCAAAAGTATAAAATGGGGGTGATAGTTACATGGTTAGAATCATTCTAACTGCTGATAGAGCTGTTTTCACTGATTTTAACGGTGCTGACGCATTAGGTTTTGGATTATGCCTTCCATATAGGTTAGTACCTGATATTGTAGAGTATAAGATTCTAGCACCACCAGTACCAGTAGATAAATCAGGTAGAGCACTGTATGCTCCATATGCCTTATCTAAAGTGGAGGCTTCACTCCTAGCTAATGGATTTAATAGAGAGGATGTAGCCATAGTCCCTCCGGAATATATCAAGAGAGTAATTGATAAGGATACCGAGATAATAGCTGTTCACGTATTAGATCCACAAGGATTAGCACCAGTATCATGGAGTTTAAGAAATCTAAGTGGTGGAGGTGCTACATGTACGCAGTATGAGTTTGAGAGATTAATGGCGGATATCCTTGATTTAAAGATCAAGTATAAATTTAAATTAATTGTTGGAGGTCCGGGAGCATGGCAGTTAAGGAGGTTAACTGATAAATTTGGAATAGATGTATTATTTGAGGGTGAGGCTGAACTTACATTTCCATTAATAGTTAAAAAGTTGTTAAATAATGAGGATATACCTAGGATCGTATATGGTGATCCAGCACCGCTAGATAAAATCCCGATTATATCTACTCCATCGAGAAATGGCTTAGTTCAAGTAACTAGAGGATGCCCGCGTAGATGTAAGTTCTGCAATCCTACGATGTGGGTATTTAGATCAATTCCACTAGACGATATTTTAACCGAGGTTGAGATCAATCTAAAGGCTGGCGCTAAGCAGATTGGTTTTATCACAGAGGATATAATGCTATATGGTGCTAGTGGATTAGAGTTTAATGAGGATGCAATTAAGAAATTATTCGCAAAAGTTAGACTTCTAGCAGATAGATATGATGTTAGATCTATCGGATTCAGTCATGTAACGATGTCCTCAGCATTAGCTTTAAAGAATATAGTTGAATATATAACTGATGTATGTGGGTATAATAAGTACGAACCATGCTTTCCACAGATTGGATTGGAGTTTGGAAGCCCTAAAATAGTAGCTAAATATTTTAATGGAAAACCATATCCGTGGAAAGCTACAGACTGGCCTTGGATCGTAATTGAATCATCTAAGTTGTTTAATGATAATTATTGGTATCCATGCTATACCTATATAATTGGCTTTCCAGATGCCGGTCCAGAAGACTATATTCAAACTATTGAATTACTTGAAGAGCTCCATAATATGGATTTCAAGGGGTGGACCTTCCCACTATTATTAATCCCTATGGGTGGGAGCATGCTAGATGGTAGAATTGAATATACTATGTTAGAGAGGCTTCCAGAAGAGGCTATAGATGCTATTCTAGTTGGATGGTTACATAGTATTAAATTCTCAAAGTATATCTACAAGAGAGTTATATCTAATATAAGGAGTCCTCTAGTATATACTGTCATTTCTAGATCAATTGAATATGCATTGAAAGCTATGAGGGATTGGATGTATTTGATTAAGAAGGATCCAGGAATAATCATGAGAGAATTCTCAAGAGTTAATATTAGGAGTATGAAATCTCTAATACCAGTTGTACTTAAAGCTAGACCATTATAATTAACTTCAATAAGACTTATTCGAATTTAATATATGGTTCTCTAATCATAGAGACTATAATTAAAAGTATTGATATATCGATTATGATCACTAAGAGAAATGGATACACTGGATCTAACTGATATAACATACCTCCAATTAATGATACTAAGGCTTCAAGTAAGAGCCTTATAATACCTATACTACCTAAAATCCTACCCCTAATCTCTCTAGGAGTTACATCTGCAGTATAGGCTTGAAATGAAGGCATGAATAACGAAGAAGCTATTCCAAATAAAATATACGATGCCATTAAATGATTGAAGCTTCTAGACAGTATGAAAATTATCTCTGATGGTATGAAGATTAAATAAGCTAGTATCATTGAAGACCTCCTACCTATTAAATCAACTAACTTACCTGATGGAAGACCTGTAATTAATACGACTATATTCAATACTGTAACTATAATACTCCATTCGAACTTACTAACCCTAACTATATCGAATACATATAACGGTGAGTAATTGCTATATATGGGTTCTCCAATAGCCATTAAGATGGATATTAAGGCGATTAATCTAATACTGGGACTTGTATCCCTCCATACATCAATAATCGATTTAACTGAATCTCGATATACCATAATTAAATCGTTTAATTTAATAGGCTTAGCCTCTATTAATGTCTCTTTAAGGAATAAGAGTCTTACCATAGCCGCGCCTAATCCCAAGATCATTGTGATCAGATATACTATTCTCATTCCGGGTACGAGACCATATTTAGATACGAAGTATCCTGCAATTAGTGGAGATGCTATAGCTGGTATTTCGGGTATTACTCTACATGCGGCATAACCTAATCCACGTTTCTCAGGTGGTATTGAATCAGCTGTTATTGCATCTAATGCAGGCCTATATATCAGACATATATTCTCTATGATATATCCTATTAAGATATACCTCCAGTCTGGTGCTAGAATGAAGAATAAGTATGATAATGCTACTCCAAACGTCATAGATATAATAATCCCTCTCCTACCATGTTTATCTGCAATGTAAGATCCTGGTATACTAACTATAGCGAGTATGATTAATCCAATAAACGATATAAATCCGATTATTGCTGGAGAAGCTCCTAAACCTCTTATATATGGTGTTTCATAAAGCCATGTCATTCCAAAGCCTATATCGAATAGAACCCAGCTTATGATTAAAACTAGTAGGTTGCCTCTTATGAAACTAAATTCCTTAATAAGTCTAGATAGCTTATCCTTCAGATTCATTTTAATCTAGCGAGTGTAGCTATATTGATAGTTGATTATATTGATTAGTATATTCGGCTTTTAAATAAGCAATCTATATATTATACTCCTTCCGCTAGTTTAGATAATCTATCAATGATATGCTTTAAAGTCATCTTAAGAATTTTATCGTTATCATACCTCTTAATAATATCAATTAACTCGCTTCTATCAAGTGATTTCATCTCCTTAGCTAATTCAATCATTTTAGGAAGTGCTCTGACTATATTATCGACTATTGTTATTGATGCCGCTCTCGCAGTTCTAGATAGTGGATTTAAATCTATCGCTACTACAGTCTTACCGAGCTTCCTCAATGCTTCAGTTCTATCTCCATCTTCTAAAGCGACTAATACTACATCAGCTTTTAAAATACCTTGAGGACTGACTCTCCTACGCTCACTAAATAACTCTGGTATCGTAGCTGATGCATCACTACCAACGCCTAAAACTTCACGTGCTCCATACTTAATTAACTCGTCTCTTATTACCTCCTCCCTCTCTTTAGTTCTATAGAATAAATTTACCTCAATCTTAGCGTTAATTACATTTGCTAATTCAACGACTTCCTTAGCGGCTAATGCAGCTACGTTCCCATTAACAGATATAACTGGATATTTAGCTGTTAAAAGTGCGGCCACTCCAGCTTTAATAGCTTTTAATGCAGGCTCTATAGTCTTCTCGCCAATTAGATAATCAAAGCATTCGCCTCTACCATGAGCTATTAAGCCCTGAATAGCTACTAACCTACGTTTAAAACCATCTACAAGCCTCTCTCTAATTATTAATGACTCATATCTAGGATGCGATTTAGGTATTTTAAACTCATTCATCACCCGTCAAATCTAATATTATCCGCATTATACAAATATCCTATCCTCCTCAGATCCAGGTATTTTAACTGCTAGGATTACAACTCCATTACTACCAGCTACTATCTTATGCTTCTCCATAGGCTTTACAACTATAAAATCGCCTTCAGAGACGTTATATTCAGTATCATCAATTATAAATCTAGCACTTCCAGATAGTATATAGAAATATTCAGTAACCATCCTATGATAATGATGCTTGCTAGCCTGGCCACGCTCCATCTTAATCTCGATAAATTCAATTGATTTATCTTTAGCTAGATAGATGATCGATCTATTATACCCCCATGGTCTCTCATATACTCTACCACTATGCTTATATATCTCAGGCATGATATCCGCCTCTATGCATTCATTGAATATTATTCGAGTAGTATAGTATGCTCAAGCCATTATTAAATTAGAGAATATATAGAGTCTAGTATTCTATGTTTAAGGATTTATCACATAGGTTAAAAATTTCAGGCCTTCCAAATATTCTAATCTCATTAAATACTTCATTAGCGATATTATAATCTACACATAATACTAGTAGTCCTTTCTTAACGAAATACCCTAAAACTCCCCCTCTCTTAATGTAAGTTTTTAATTTATCTTTAACAGCTGTATCTAAATTCCTATTTAACATTCCAGTCCTATATGAGAATATATATGCATTCTCTAAGAATGATTCTAATGATGGATTTCTACTAAATTTATCGTATGCTTCATAGCCATATCTAGCTATCTTATTACCGAATAATCTAAACATTTCACTTGTAGTATACCTTGATAATTCTATTGTAATCACATTTACCTTATCCTTAACTGGTATTATATCGATTGCCCCATATCCTGGAGCTCCAGGTTTAATACGCATAACAATCATACATCCATATAATTCGGCTATCACATCTCCATATCCAGTTAGATTGTATACTTCAGATAAGTGGGCATATCTACCTATGAAGTTTAAATCGATATCTCTATACATGCTATAATATGATATTATCAAACCACCTAATGTAATTGCTGCACTTAATCCATATCCGGCTCCTAAGGATCCTTTAAACACTACTTTAATTGATTTATATGGTAGGTTCGCTAGTTTAACGGCTAGATTATATGGTTTGAATTCGATAATTCTATCTGAATATTCAATAAATGATTCTTTAAGATTATATCTGGAGTTAGTGATTATGACGTGTGGTTTTAAAGTTATCCCAGCTCCTAAAGTCCCCATAGCTAATAAGTTATCTGATTTAACTACATACCAGAATCCAGATATATGAGCTGGAATACTAACGATCATAGCTAATTATCAATAGAGCTTCATATATCTGGATAGTTAAAATCTCTAATATTAATTAATTTTGCATTCTCAGGTAGTTTAATCTCTATATCGCACTTACAGAAGAATAATACTCCCTGATATGGCATTACATACTTATGAATTTTCCCTCTTCTAATCAACTTACTACTTACTGAATGAATCACTATGCATCTACTCTCAAGAGTCTTAACTAACTCTATGAAATCATCGGGTTCTAATTCAATTAGGATTTTATCCATGAATCTACGAGTGCCTTTAGCATTTAATGAGTTCAAACATATCACCTACTACACTTAAAATAAATTAGATTATCTCAGGATTCGATTCGATTAAACGTTATAGCTTAAATGTATTTAAATATTTCTTAATTCCTTTTAAATCTCAAGTATGCCTCCTCAATTATGTTAAATACCTCTCTAGCAACTATATCTTTGGATGAATCTACGATTTTAACACCTCCATCATATATTATGCATGCTCTATGCCTATCCCTAGTGATTTTAGAAATATCATTAGCTATTATAATCCCGGGTTTAATCTCATTAAGCCTCCTCCTAGCTTCTTCAATCAGTTTATCTTCATCAATTTTATACTCTAGTTTAAAGCCTACTATGAATAGATCTGGATATTTAGATCTAACTATATCTATCACTTTAGGCGTAGGTATTAACTCCATTGAAATCCTACCACCTGATTTAATCTTAGCATCGATATACTTACTCGGTTTATAATCTAATATCGCAGCTACAAATATAGCTATATCATATTTAATCTTAGAAAGCTCCATAATAGTTTTATCAAGCATTTCCTCTGTAGTATATACTCTCTCCACATTAAATATATCTGGATATTCAATCTCTCCAGGACCGTAAATTACCTTTAAATCACAGCCTCTCCAGAAGGCCTCCATAGCTAAGTAGTATCCGAGTAATCCAGTCGACTTACTCGATATATATCTTACAGCATCAATATCATATCTGGTTGGACCGGCTAAAATTAGTACTTTAGAATCTCTCAACCCACTTCTATTTAAGAATCTAATTATATAGTTAACTGTAGTATCTATATCAGCTATCTTAGCAGCCCCCTCCTCTATAATAGGTTCTATAAATCTAACACCATAGCTCTTTAAAACCTCGATATTCCTCTTTAAAATTGGATTACTATACAACTTGATACTCATTGCTGGAGCAATTACAATCTTCGATGGATCTGTTGATGCACATAATGTAGTTACTGGATTATCAGCAATTCCATTAGCAATCTTACATATCGTATTATATGTTGCCGGATATACTACTACTAAATCGAAATCTATAAGATGCTCCACACCTCCAGTCAACTCAGTAACTACCTTATTCCCAGTAGCCCACTCCATTACATGAGGATTTAGAACATATTTAGTAGCTGATTCAGTCATATAGCATACTACATCTGCTCCATGCCTTCGTAATTCTCTAGCTAATTTAGGAGCATTTATGGCTGCAACACTACCAGTTACGCATAATGCAATCCTCCTATCCTTAAGCATATTAGATTTAACTTTAAGCCTTAGATACTCACTCATTTAAAGCACCTAGAGAGTATATCTCCAGTATGATATAATAATCTAATCTCGCTCTAGCATTAAATCTAAAGATCTATATGAAATCCACTTATATACCTGAGAATTACTATATTCGCATTCATAACATCCTATTATATATTGTAAGTTGTGAATATGTAGTATATGATGGATGTAGTTAATCCAATCAAATACAATGTTATTATCGTTAGGTATGGTGAGGTTACGCTTAAGAGTATGCCTGTTAGAGAGCGTATGGAGAATATACTAGTAGATAATATTAAGTTTATGCTTGAGAGGAATGGAATCAGTATATTGGATATTAAGAGGATTCCAGGTAGGATATTCATATACTTGAAGGAATCTGATGATTATATTAAGGCATTAGATATATTATCGAGAGTTTTCGGAATCATATCATTCAGTCCAGCTATTGAGATATCTAATGAATTAAATATATTAAGGGATTCTGTTGTAGATTATGCATCTAAGATACTTGATGAAGGATGTAGGTTTGCTGTTAGAGCTAGACGAGTTAAGATATATCCGGTTAATAGCAAGGAGTTGGAGAGGATTTTAGGAGCTGATATCCTAACTAGATTAAGTGATAGAGGATTGAAGGTTAATCTTAACAATCCAGATAAGACTATATATGTTGAGGTTAGGAGTAGTAAAGCATACATCTATCATGAGATTATTAAGGGAGCTGGAGGTCTACCATATGGGGTTGAATCTAAAGTATTATCTTTAATATCTGGTGGTATTGATTCTCCAGTAGCAACATGGCTGGTTATGAGGAGGGGTGCAGAAGCAATACTATTATACTACAACTTAGGTAAGTATACGTCTATAGATGCTATCGAGAGAGTATATAAAGTTGTTGAAGCCTTAAAGAAGTGGATTCCTAGGGATGAATTAATACTATATGAGGTAGACTATCAGCCAGTATTAGATTATATTACAAGTCATGCCCCGATCAAATATACATGTATCATATGCAGGATGTTCATGCTTAAAATCGCTGAGGAATTAGCTAACTCTATAAATGCTAAAGCATTAATTACAGGTGAGAGTATCGGGCAGGTTGCATCACAAACACTAGATAATATACATATAATTAATCAAGTTGTTAAAATCCCAGTCTTAAGACCACTAATCGGATTTGATAAAATTGAGATTGAAGATTTAGCTAGGAGGATAGGAACGTATGATATATCTGCTAGAGAGGTAGTGGAGTGTAAAGCATCACCGAGGTATCATGGAAAACCAGTATCAGCACATGCAGATATAGATAGAGTGATGAATATATGGAGTAGGTT
>CAZHBK010000015.1:0-16726 GCA_964530465.1 uncultured Nitrososphaeria archaeon
AATCTATACTCATCATTATTTAAAGATTTTCCGCTTTAATTTAAAACGATCCATCCCTCAAGATTATATATGAAATTTAATTATAGGTGTTTTAAATCTCCCAATACTCTTCTTTAAAACCACTCTTTAAATTGAGATATCTAGCTAGAATGAATAATAGATCACTTAGTCTATTCAAGTATGGTATTATATATTTATGATCTCTAATAGGGCATTCCTTAAATAGTCTAACTACAGCTCGCTCAGCCCTCCTACATACAACTCTAGCAAGCTGCAATTGCATTGAGTCTTCAGATCCATACGGAATTAGTAATTTACTAATTGATGGTAGCTTAGCTTCATATTCATCAATATATAATTCAAGTCTCTGTACATCATCACTACTTATATTTCTACTCTTCCTACCTATCGTTGGACTATACACACTTGCTAATTCAGCGGATAATCTCATTAAATCTGATTGAATCTCTTTAAGAAGGTTAGCTACACCCTCATCGCTTGATAGCAATCTCGCATATCCAATGTATACGTTTAATTCATCTATAGATCCAATAGCTTCAAGTAGTGGATGACTTTTAGATAGTTTAATACCACCAATTACATGGGTAGAGCCATCATCACCCTGCCTACTATATATTGGCATAAAACCACCAGTGTAGATACAGTTAAAATTATTTTTATTCTTCACTTAAATTAAGGTTTTAGAATATCATATTTAAAATATGATGGATATAATTCCTCAAGATCCTAGAATCGCGCATACAGCAGAACATATATTTATGCATGCATTATACGAGTTAAAACCAGAGATTAGAGTAGTTAAAGTAGAACACTTTAAAGATATAAATTACGCATATGTTGAGACATCTAGTTTAGAGTGGAGTGAAGTTTTAGAAGCTGCTAAAATAGCTAATAGAGTTATCTCAGAGGATAGAAGAGTATACATAGAGTACTTTAAAGATTTAAATGATGCTAAAGCTAAGTATCCAGATTTAAGAGCATATGAAGAAAGAATTAAACCTCCAGTTAGAGTAGTAGTAATTGAAGGATATGATTATGCTGCATGCACTAGAGAACATACAGATCGAACAGGTAGATGCATTCTATTTCTCCCACTTGGAATTAGAAGTGGTAAGAGAGGGAGGTATATTATTGAATTCCTAGCTGGATTTGGAGCTGTAATAGAAGCGTTGAATAATGTAACACTATTAAATACAATCGCTACTAAACTATCATCACATAAAACCACATTATTAAATACATTAAATAACTTAGTTGAGAGGTATAGAAATGTAATACATAAATATAGGGGACTACAGAAGGAATTCCTAGACAGCATTAGTGAATATAGTATATCAGGGTATAAGATCAAGTTAATTTACTGCATTAATTGTGATAAAGACGATATCTGCGAGTATGCTGATAAATACGTTAAGAACGGGAATAGACTTTTTATAGCATTTACTAGATATAAAGATAGAGATATCGTTGTTCTAGTATCATCTAAAAACCTACTAAATATCCATAAGAAGATAGTTGATACATTAGTTAAACTGCATAATGCTAGAGGAGGAGGTAGGGAGGGGTGGTTTATAGGTTCTGTAAGTAATGGATTAGAAGCATATAAGTACCTAAGCAGAAAATTAAATACAATATTATCCACATAACCTCCAATACTTGATCTCATCGTCAATTATAGAGCTTAACGTACCATATATGAGAGATTTTAAATCTATTGAATTTAAATCAAAGACATAAGCTGTTAAATTAAACTTATTTAATTCAATCTGATTTAGCCTAGATTTAAATGCAAGAATAATATTATAATGTAGGTTTAAACATGGATATATAGCTATTAGATCAAATTTAATACCAGAATTATATGAGTAGCCGTTTAAGACGTCCCATATATATTCGATAGATGCATCATGTGGAATAACTATGTCTTTTAAAACCTTAAAGTTTAAAGACTTGAGTAAGTTGGATAGATTCTCGATTATATCCCAGTTATACGGTATAGATAGATCCTTAATTCTATTTCTTAGATCACTTAAATACTTCAAGTATTTGATCTTAAGGTCTCTTAGAAAACACTCATAGTGTTTAATCGTATCTTCAAATAGATATATTTTATCGCCTAACTTAATCTCTTCACCACATATATCACACGTTAAATTTTGGATTTTAAGGAGGGATGTAAATCTATACTTGCATCTATTGATATCTGAATCTTTAAGATAGAATTCTAAATTATACTCTACATTAGGTTCTTCTGAAATTGAAGTTTTAATGCAATACTTACCTATAATAGGATTGTAGAAATAAATATAATATCTTAATCCATACGGAATTTTAAATGATAAAACTCCATCGTCATCCGTAATACCAGAATACAGCGATATCTTTGTAGATAGAATTACTGGAAATAAAGATACAGGGTAACCTCTCGAATCTAAGATTCTAACTTTTATTAGAGATGGCATTCTAGTGAATATTTAACTCAGAAGGAGTAAATTAATAATTAAGTGGAGTTTTAGGAGGAGGGGATATAATTGAATAATAATGTGATCACTTTTAAGCCGTTAGACATTCTCAATCTATTTAGTGAATTTATAAGTAGGAATCTAGATGGTAGGTCAGGCGCAGTATTAATATATATTGGAGTTGTTAGAAGATATAGCGATAAGAGGCATAAAATATCTAAGTTCATACTTAATGTTAATAATCTGGATAAGGCTGAGAGTGAGTTTAAAAGAGCTGTAATTAGAATTAAGGACTTCTATGAGTTAAATGATGTATGTCTTAAGTGCAGTATTGGAGAGCATAATATCGGAGAACCGATTGTATTCATTGGCGTCTCCGCTGAGACTAGAATGTATCTATTTGAAGCTGTTAGAGAGCTAGTTAATATGGTTAAGCAATCTAGCTATATCTCTAAGCACGAAGAATAACTTAAGTGTAATGGTAAATAGGTGCTTGTTTATACATATAACACTTGGATTGAATACTTAAACATTATGTATATTCTATTTATCCATAAAGATAATTAGATATGACATGAATCTATTTGATGGTGTATTAATGTGTCGTTTAGATTAGATATTAGATGGCATGGTAGAGGAGGTCACGGATTAGTTAGTACTTCTATTCTTCTATGCTCGATAGCTGTTAGAAGGGGATTATACGCACTTTCAATACCTATATTTGGTGCTGAGAGGAGAGGAGCTCCAACAAGAGTATATACACGTATATCAAATAAACCAATTAGAAGAAGAAGTGGGATTAAAAAACCAGATATCGTAGTTATAACTGATAAAAGTCTTCTAACAATAGTTAACCCATTACATGGCTTAAAGGATAATGGTATTGTTATTATTAATGCAGAAAGATTAAGCGAGAATGAATACAAGATGGTCTCGAAGTATAAAGTATATACTATAAATGCCGTAGAATTAGCTATTAAAGCTGATCTGAAGGTTGGTGGAATTCCAGTAGTTACAATTCCAATGCTAGGTGCATTAATTAAGGTGATTAAGATAATACCTCCTGATATAGCATTTGATGTTATTAAAGAGAGATGGCATGGTGAATTAGCTGAGAAGAATATAAATGCTCTTAAGCTGGGATTGGAGGTGATTAAAGAATGAGCGTTAAATTCCCGATAACTAAACCAGCTCCAGGACCCGCTGGAAAAACTGGTAATTGGAGGTGGCAAAAACCCACTATAGATTATAATAAATGTACTAGATGTGGATTATGCTGGGTATATTGTCCGGAACCTGCAATATACCTGGATGATGAAGGATATCCACATATCAATTATAATTGGTGTAAAGGATGTGGTATATGCTCACATGAATGCCCTTCAAAAGCGATTAAAATGGTGAGTGAATAATGAGTAGGAGGGAGATATTAATTCTAACTGGAAATTATGCCATCGCATATGCTGTCAAACAAGCTAGAGTTGAGGTAATAGCAGCATATCCTATCACACCTCAGACAACAATTGTAGAAAAGCTAGATGAATTCATTGAGAATGGAGAATTAGATGCCAAGATGATTAGAGTTGAAAGCGAGCATTCTGCGATGGGTGCTGCTATAGGTGCTTCAGCTGCTGGAGCGAGGACCTTCACAGCTACATCAAGCCATGGACTATTATACATGTATGAAAATATATGGTGGGCTTCAAACTGCAGACTTCCAATTGTAGCAGCTTATGTAACGAGAACCATAGGGCCTCCATGGAATATATGGACTGATCACCAAGATTTTATGACTTTAAGAGACACAGGTTGGATCCTCTTCTTCGCTAGGAATGCTCAGGAAGCATATGATTTAATAATTCAAGCATTTAAAATAGCTGAAGATCCAAGTATTAGACTGCCGGTAGGTGTTACGATAGATGCATTTGTAACAAGTCATACAGCTGAACCAGTAGAGGTATTAGGTCAAGATGATATTGATAAATTCTTACCAGATCCAAGAAATATAAAACCTCTGATTGATGTTGATGAACCATACTCCATAGGAAACTTACCTACAGCTGAAGATCATTATATTTTGAGAAAGGATGTATGGAATGCCTTACATAATTCAATTAACGTAATTACTAGAGTAGGAGAGGAGTACACTCGTTTAAGTGGGAGAGATTACTCAAGACCTATTGAATGTTATAAATGTGAAGATGCAGAAGCGGTATTCATCTCGATGGGTGCTATGGCTGGAGATGGAATGGATGCCGTAGACATACTTAGGGAGAGAGGAGAAAAGGTAGGTCATATATCCCTTAGATTATTCAGACCATACCCCTCAGAATATATTCTTAATGCTATTGAAAATGCTAAGAAAGTTATAACATTTAGCAGAGCGTACACACCTAGTAGAGGGGGAATTTTAGCAGAAGAAATACTATCACTACTCTATAGAGTTGGAAGGCATGACATTGAAGTATATGATATATTAGCTGGGTTAGCAGGTGTTGAAGTCTCAATTGAGGATTATATTAAAGTATATAATGATGTTAAAATGGGTATTCTAAAGCCTTTCAAACCAATCTTCATAAGAGGTGGTGAATATGTATAGACCTAGAATAGTTGCGTTATTAGGTGAAGATGAATATATAAATCCGGGGCATGCCGCATGCCATGGATGTGGTGCAGCATTAGGATTAAGACATGTCGTGAAAGCAGCCGGTAAAAATTCGATATTAGTAGTTCCCGCTGGATGTACCAGTATTATAGCTGGTACTTTTAAGAAAGCTACATTTAAAATACCATTCATACATACTGCATTCGGTAGTGCTCCATCAGTCGCCTCTGGAATTATCGAAGCACTTGAGAAATTAGGTAGAAAAGATGTGAATGTTATAGTGTGGGCTGGTGACGGAGGTACGTATGATATCGGATTAGCTAGCTTAAGTGGTGCTGCTGAGAGAGGACATAATATACTATATGTCTTAAATGATAATGAAGCATATATGAATACGGGCATTCAAAGAAGCGGGGGTACTCCAAGAGGGGCTTGGACTACAACAACAGTGTTTGGGAAAGCCGAACCTAAGAAAGATATATTTAAGATAATGCTATCACACAATATCGTATATGCTGCTACAGCATGTATCGCTTACCCGATAGATCTACATAATAAAATTATGAAAGCATTAAGATATAAGGGGTTTAAATTCATACACTTACTTAGTCCTTGCCCACCAGGATGGAGATTTGAAACACATTTAACAGTTGAAGTAGCTAGGAAAGCTGTATTATCAGGCGCTTGGATATTAATGGAGTATGAGAATCGAAGACTTAGGTTAAACCCTCCTAGTAGTACGATGTTAAAAGCAAGAAGGATACCATTAGAGGAGTATTTAATGATGCAGGGTAGGTTTAAAAGAGCTAAGCCAGAATTGATTAAGAAGTTGAAGGAGGATATAAATCGTAGATGGGAGGAGATTAAGAAAATACTAGCTGAGCAGAAGGAAGATTAGCGCTATTTCCCACTTATTTAATCATTAAGATTATACCAAGCAATAAATTATTTAATTAACTTCATGCTAGTATAATGCTAGAATAGAATATGAGTATACTAAGAACTATTAAAACATATTTTATACTTACGAAACCTAGGCTATGGCTATTATTAGTCTATACTGGTATGGCTGGCTACGTAATCGCATCTAATGGCTTTATAAACCCACAAATCTTTACCATACTGCTTATATCATTGATCTCTGGTACTGCTGGAGCAAATACAATAACTAGTTATATCGATAGAGATATAGATGCTATAATGGTTAGAACTAAAAATAGACCACTCCCCCGAGGAGATATAGATCCACCTATTAAAGCATTATATTTTGGATGTATTCTTGCAGGTATAGCTATAGTTACATCCTGGATGTTAAACCTACTGGCTCTAGCATTCATGCTATTCGGATTATTTGATAATATTGTAATCTACAGCTATTTAACTAAGAGGAGGACACCATGGAATATAATATTAGGTAGTTTTAGCGGTGGTGCTCCTGCAGTAATTGGATATGTGACGTATACTAATCAATTTACACTTGAGGCATTAATACTAGCTGCATTCATTGTTATATGGACTCCAATCCATATATGGAGTTTAGCATTATTCTATAGAGATGACTATAGAAAAGCGGGAGTTCCTATGCTTCCAGCAGTTGTAGATGAAAGTAAAGCTATTAAATGTATTGGATGCTCAGCAATAATATTAATATTCTTTAGTCTCATACTACCGATTTTAGACTCCAGATTTTTAACACCAGTTTATATAATACCAGTAGTCTCATTAGATGCTTTAATTGCAGTACTATCAGCTAAGTTAATTTTAAGACCTAGAATGAGGACCTCTTGGGTTTTATTTAAACTAACTAGCCCATATTTAGCGATAGTATTTACATTAGGGATCCTTTGTGCATGTATGCATTAATCAAATACTTATATTGACGCCCTACTCTCAAGCATGTATTCAGCAGCATCATACAGTATTGCTGATTCTAGATATGCTAGTGGTAGTATTGCATTTTTGAGTATTGAATTATGGAACCACTTATCATTATAGTACCTGCCCAGCAGATTCTTCATCCTCCTCCTCATAGATAATATCTTCTTAAAGCCTACATATGGGGCTAATGCAGTTGATGGCGCAGCAACAATCTTTAATATCTCCATTAAAGCTTCACTTTTACTCATATATCCATGATCCATTAGATAGTTTAATGCAGAAACATGATCCATTTCTCCAGTATTAACTTTAACATCTAGATATGCTAGAATTGCAGAATGATATAAATCTAAGTATCTTAAGAATCTATCTTTAGGACTATTTAAAAATCCATACTCACCCATAATGTAATCTGCATATTTAGACCATCCATCTAATATCTCAGGAATATCAAGCATCATTCTAACATAATTCTTACTGAGGAGGCTATATGTGTAGATTACATGATATCCCGGATATAGATATTGTAGAATTCTATGTAATGCATGATGTGCATTATGAATCTTCAAAGATTCTACATCATCAGATACGTTAATATAGAATTTAACTATACCACCCTCCCTACCTTCATGTCTAAACATCAAATAGTATACTTTCGGTAGCGTATTCGATAACGCACTTGGTATCTTGGAGACTCCTACATCTATCGGTGGTAGTGTAAGTATATGCTTATCTAGTATAACCCTCTTAACCTCTATAATACCCTGTCTATACATTGTAATTGCTATATCTGAATTCCTAGGTCTATCCTCATATATCATCTCCATTATATCCTCCATAGATGCATCTTTTTTAATCTCACCAGCTATATCTTCAAGCATCTTCTTATATTTACTCATATCATCCTCAGCCATGCTAACTATCTCATGTGATGTTAAACCAATACGTCTAAGTTTAAGGAGTCTCTCAAATGCCTCCCTTCCCATTACATAATCTCTAAGCTCACTACCTCTCCTCTCCCTAAGCCATTCAATGTACGACTCGATAGCGTTACATGCTCTCTCAAAATCCTCCTTATACTGCGTGATATACTTAGAAGTATCTTGAGATGATGTAGCATCATCATAAATGCCTTTAATTAAGTTAATCAAGTTTTTAGACATTAGTATGCCTGCATCTAGAAATAACTGAATTGGTATTTGAAGCCTAGTTTTAGATTGATCTAAAAACTTGGGTAAATCTCTAATACACCTGACTATTGATGAAATCCTCTCTTTGGCACTTATTGAGTCATTTAAATATATCGATACTAAAATTGTAAATAATATCTCCGGTGCATTAGGATACATCTTCCATATAGGCCACTCATCAATAAAGAATAATCTCAGCCTTAAGTAGTCTCTAAAGGCATAGTAGTCTATCCTAACGTGGAAAGGGAGTTTACTTGGATCTATTTGATTAAGTTTATCTAACTGAACTTGTATAAGACCCTTCTCAATTAGAATTGAATCAGCCGATATATTTGGTAAAGATTTATTCATAAAGCCTAATCCAACGTATACTGCTTGATCGGGATGTAATTCAAGTAGTTTTGAAAATGTATCCCTAACGATATCCCAGAACATCTGAGTATACGACATAGTTTTGAAGACCCCTCCTTAAAAATCAAATAAAAGCCACCATATCAAAAAACATTAAAATTATTATAGCTAAGATTGCAAATACTAATTAAGTATATATATCCGAGTAGACATTCTGAATTTTATATAAGTAGATCATTTATCATGAGATAAAATTATAGATACTAATTACATATTCATGTTGAGGTGGGTTAAATTACAGAGAATTTAAAGGATTTAAATATTAGGCGTAGAAGAGCGCTAGTAGAGTTTCTAGTGAGAGAGGACTTTAGTAAACTTGGTTTTAAACCAGTTAATTTAGATATCCCTAATAAAGATTATAGGATATCCATTAGTGATAAGGGATTAATTATAGTATCATTTGATTTAGAGCATGCTAGCGACTTTAAGGAAGATGCATATAGATGGTGTTACGTAGACTTTTTTATTAAGAAGCCGGGTATAGACTTACCTGATGAGCTTAAGAGGTTTTTCACAAGATATATCGATACTAAATCTAAAAAGATATTATGGAGGCATAGGATTATAGTTAGAATTATTGATATGGATAATGCAGTAAGATATATTACTCGGGTTAAAAACGAACTCGAAGATTTACTAAGCAGGCATCTAGGGAAAAATATTTAATCAATCACTTATTTCATACGTTGTAAATCGTTAATTTTAGATTATGAACAGCTATCTTGAGAGATTCAATTATAAGGGTGTTGAGATTGAGATCCTGAAGGGTGATATTACCGAGGTTGAAGCCGACGCTATAGTTAATGCGGCTAATAAGTATCTTAAACATGGTGGTGGTGTAGCAGCAGCTATAGTTAAGAAGGGTGGTGGTATTATACAAAAGGAGAGTAATAAAATTATTGCTGAATATGGTCCTTTGGAAGTTGGAGAAGCAGTAGCTACGTCTGCAGGTAGGCTTAAAGCTAAGAAGGTAATACACACTGTAGGACCGGTATATGGTGAGGGAAGAGAGCGTGAGAAGCTTATGAAGGCAGTATGTAATAGCATGAGGCTAGCTGAAGAATTAGGATTGAAGAGTATTGCATTTCCAGCAATCTCAACTGGCGTATATAGGGTACCTCCAGAATTAGCAGCCGATGCTATGATAGATGCAATCCTTGATCACATTGATAGTGGTAAGTGTAAGCTTAATAAGATAATGCTAGTCTTATATACTAATGAAATTTACAGTATATTTTTGAATACATTCAAGAAGAAACTTAAGTTCCGAAGTTAGATGCTGCTAAATACTTATTGAAATGAACTCTAGATCACCAACCCCACTATAAGATTTTAAATTTTTTATCTTAACAGTAGATGCAGTTAGATTGTAATAAGGCTCTCCTAATCTACTAAATAATGTGAGTACTAAACCACCCTGTCTAAGCTGATATCCATTACATGGCTCATGGCCTCTAATTACAATTTTCAAGTTATTAGCTTGTAGGAAACGTTTAGTTATGTCAATTCCGAAGAAGTGCCCTGCGCCTCTCCAGCTAGGTGCTATACCCTCTTCATCTATAGGATCATTCCATAGGAGATCTTCTAAGACTTTATTAGATGGATTCCTTAATTCATCGATATACAATGCATTTGTTGGAACACCACCATGTACAAAGAAATATGAACCCTCTGAATATGCTACGTGGGGCATTAATTGGAAAGCCTTCATGAATAACCTGTATATCTTAATCCACTCATTACTAAACCTCCACCTAAGATGGCTTGGAAAATCATGCGGATAGGGCATAAGCCATTCTGGAGGTTCATGATTACCTCTTAATGCAATAACCTGGTTTGGATATTCAAGCTGCAACTTATATACCATATTAATTGACTCGATCTGCTGCGGGCCTCGATCAATATAATCACCTAGAAATATTAGTATTCCACCAGACTCGAGAAACTCTATAACATTTATCTTATCTAAAAACTTAATGAATGTAGTATAGTCTCCATGTATATCGCCAAATACAATAGCTGGACGACCGAGGTCTAATTTAACTACTCCTCCATTACAATTTAGATATTTATTTAAATTATCTAAATACTCTAGATATTGAGTTAAAAGATTAATCTCTAAGTCTACATTATTTGATATTTTAGATATCTCGTTAAGCAGTTCTTTTAAAGTCATTAACATATATTTAGATTAATACAATAGGTATTTATTTTAAAACATTGACTTATATATGTTGATGAGGCTCGATAAGGATAGATACTATCTACAGATTGCTAAAGCAGTAGCTCAGAGATCTACATGTCTTAGAGCTAAATATGGTGCTATTATAGTTAAGAATGATGCAATAGTATCAACTGGATATAATGGACCTGTTAGAGGTGGTATTAATTGTTTTGAAGTTGGATGTCTTAAAGATATTCTAGATTTACCGCATGGAAGCGCGTATGATTACTGCCCAGCAGTTCATGCTGAGGAGAATGCAATTATAAATGCTGCTAGAAATGGATCATGTGTATATGGCGGTATACTATACCTATATGGTGAGGATGCTAAAACTGGAAAGGTTTTAAAAGGCGAGCCATGTGATAGGTGTAAGAGAGCTATTATAAATGCTGGGATTATAATGGTTGTTACAATGGATGAGGATGGGAATGTGATTAAATACGATGTTAAAGAGTGGGTGGAGAGAGATAAAAAGATATATCTTGAAAAACTTAAGGAAGCTCAGAGTAAGAGCTGAAAATCTTAAAATACTCCTTCTTCTTATTCATAACCTCTTCTAGTTCCATATCTAATCGTTTTAAATCGTCATCTACAACATCTCTAACTACCTTACCCGGAATACCCATAACGAGTTTTCTAGATTCAATAATCTTACCTGGTGGTACTAATGCTCCCGATGCTACTATAGATTCATTACATACTTTAGCACCATCTAATACTATTGCTCCAATACCAATTAAACATCTAGATCCGATCTGAGCTCCATGTATGATAGCGCCGTGACTTATAATTGTATTATCACCTATGATAACATCATATCCTCCTGGAGCTTCAATAATAACATTCTCTAGAATAGCGACTTTCTTACCAATAATAACCCTACCTGAATCAGCTCTAACTATAGCTCCAAATAATATGGCTGACTCATCACCTATAGTGACATCTCCTATAACTCTAGCGAGAGGATCGATGTAAACATTTCTACCGATCTTAGGTTTTAAGCTAGCAAAATTATAAACACCGCACATGGCACATCAAAATAATTAAGATGATTAATAGCATCATAAGACTTCCGAATATCCTTTAGTTAATAACGTCTCAGTATATTATCCTAATGTTTAATAGTGTTAGTAAATAGTTTTAATTGCTAGTTAAAGCTAGGGTTAGTATATGACTCTTGATATCTTTATCTCGTTACTTACCTCACTTAATCTTCTCCAATCTTCATACTCTAATCTCCATCCGGAAGCTCCTGCATTTTCTAAAACCTGCTCCTTACTCTTAGCTCCAGGAATCGGCATTATATTTGGGTAAGATGTTATTAACCAGTTTAATGCAGTCTGTGCTGGTGTTTTATTATATTTCTCTGCTATTCTCTTTAACTCCTCAACTAATCTATATATTTTCTTAAAGTTCTCTGGATGGAATATTGGATCTTCTGCTCTTACATCTTTAAACTCTGGTATATTCTCTGGAGTATACTTTCCCGTTAATGCTCCCTTAGCTAATGGACTATATGCAATAACTATGATATCATCAGCTAATGCGTAAGGAATTAACTCCTTCTCAGCATCTCTCTCAATCAAGTTATATCTTATCTGAATGCTAGCTATGTCTATCTTCGATAGGCAAGATCTAAATGAATCAATTAACTCAACTGGATAGTTACTTAATCCAATATATCTAACCTTACCAAGCATTACCAACTGCTCTAATGCATCTGCATACTCACACGTAGGGATATTATGCCAACATGGCGGCCAGTGTACTTGTAGTAAATCTATACATCTGATGTTTAACCTTTTTAAACTCAACTCTACTGCTTTAAATACATCATCCCTAGATAAATATTGCCCAGGTATTTTAGTAGCAATAAATAATTCATCCCTAATCTCTAGTTCTTTAATAGCTCTTCCTATAAATTCTTCACTCAATCCATCACCATACACTATAGCAGTATCTACGAAATTAATGCCTGCTTGATATGCAGCTTCTATAATTGATTTAGCAATATTGTAATCTGTTACACCCCATGAATAACTAAACTCCCATGTTCCTAGACCAATCTCACTAACCTTCTCACCAGTCCATCCAAAATCAATCATCTTAACTCTTACAGACATTACAATAGTAGAATATAGCTCTAACCCTATTATATGAGGGATATATACTTCTCAGCCTAATCCTACTATTTATGGCTTTTAAAGAATTTTTCAATAAGCTTACATACTAATGGTATTGGCGATGATAACCTAGCTATTATACTTCTGGTATCGACTCTATATCTATTATAATCCTCATATATTCTAAGGACTAAGTTAATTAAGCTATCTATTCTATCAAGGCTTATATAATAGATTGGAACTCTTAACTTTTCTAGAAATCTAGTTATGTCATTATAAAATAGATAATTTATTGTTGGGACTCCTAGAAGTGAAGATTCGGTAGCGGTCGTACCTCCAGATGATATAACTAATTTAACTACTGCCTCAAGATATGGTGTAAATATCACGTCATTTAGAACGTAGACGTTATTAAGATTCCCAAATAACTCTCTATCATGATCATACCTAGGGATTACAATTATATCTAATCCCCTTTTAGATAATTCACTTACTAATTTAATTAATGCATTTAATAAGTTAACTCCATATCTATAATAAACTGCTTTATATTCAGGTGGTCTGAATAATATAGTATTAGATATATCTATATCTGGTAGTTTAAACCTCTTTAAAATCTCCCATATCTCACCACTATCAATATACTTTAAGATATCAGAAACCCATGTAACTTCTTCAACACCATAGTATGTAATTACTCTATCTCTTTCAATACCATATCTAACCCATACATCGATTCCGCATGCCTCGGGTGTTATTAAATATGAGGCGAGAGGAACTGTTAGTTTAACAACTGGTATGTTATATGGTGTATCATTACAGTATATTATTGGGATGCCGGCGCCGAATGCAACTCTAATACCACTTACTAATCCATGAGACCATAATATCTTAGGCCATCCGAATCTATCGAAATACTCTACAAGCTTTACCTCTCTATCGATGGTAGCTTTAAGTTTGCTAATTAAATCACTACCATACTCTCCGATAACTGTATATTCGGTATTAAAGAATCTCAATATATCTAATGTTTGAGTCTGCCTTCTTGCAATTATCTTAGATTCAAATCCAAGTTCATCTAAGGCTCTCTTAATAAAATATGCTAATATAGCATGCTTAGGTGTTCCAACATCTAAGGCTATGAAGTTACTCATGCTTACTTACGTAGCTTATAAACTTCTTTAAATATTTACTATTGTAGGTCTTCCAATTCCCGCGTATATGATATTCCTAGCGGATTTAACATCTTCTATATCTAAGAGCATCCTACCATCAAACACTGCTATTATATCCATACCACTTACATCCTTTAATTTATCTATACTTAACTCCTTGTACGTGTCATGATCTGTAGCAAGTATGATTATACTAGCTCCTTTAATGACTTCATTTAAATCATTTGATAAGTGGACATTATCTAGTGCTTCAAGCTCAGATTCGGTTTTAACATATGGGTCATGTATATATATTGGGTATCTATCACTTGGTAGCTCTGCTCTAAGGAGTTTAATCAATTCAATCGAAGGCGAATTTCTAGTATCATCTATATTTCCTCTAAAAGCTAGTCCAAGAATACTTATCTTACATCCATCTACTTTTAGAATGTTTCTAGCAATATCTAAGATGTACTCTAATGCCTTCCTAGGCATACTCTCATTTAGCCCTCTAGCGTGATTGATTACATCTAACCTTAGATCATACCTACTAGCAACATACATCATGTAGTATGGGTATACTGGAATGCATGCACCTCCGACTCCAATACCTGACTTATGTAGATGTGAGTAAGGCTGGCTATTAGCGAGGGTGATTACCTCCTTAAAATCGATGCCTAATTTTGATGCTAGCAAAGCTAATTCATTACTTAATGCAATATTTACATCTCTATATACACCCTCAGCTATCTTCTCGAATTCTGCAACATCGACACTTGAAGCTTTTAAAACACCTTTCCTACATACTAATGAGTATAATCTTGCTAATGCTTCAAGACTACGAGGCCCTATGCCAGCTACTATCTTTGGATAATTCTCCTCAATATCTCTGACTCCTCTACCAATGTATATCCTCTCTGGACTATAACCAAGTAGGAAATCCTCCTCACACTTCATCTTTGATAATGCTTCTAACTTAGGTTTTAAGATCTGACTAGTAGTACCTGGTGGAGCTGAAGACTCTAAAACTATTAGATCATCTTTTTTAAGACCATGAGATATATCTTCAATAGCTTTATTCAGGAACATAAATATAGGTTTTCTATCTGATAATGGTATTGGAACAGCTATAATCTTAACTATTGACTTTTTAGATGCATATACTCCATCTACTGTTAATTCAAGTGATTCATTTTTCAAACCTTCAGAAATAGCATTATAGACGTCTTTATCAAACTTACATGCTTCAAGAGATCTTATAGATTCAATACGTTTAATATCTAAGTCGACACCGTATACTTTAGCACCAGCTCTAATCCATACTGAAGAAATAGTTAAACCTACGTATCCTAGTCCATATACAGCTATAGTAAGCTCATTTCTCTCTAGTAGGGTTTTGTAATCGGGGATACTACTCATTGTCATCACATACACCTAGGACTTGGTTAATATTACCGTTAATCTCTGCTATCATACTATATTTTTCTAAAGTAATATATCAATCATTTTAAGGAGGTACTAGATATTGAGATGATAGTATATGCCTGAGAAAATTATATTAGATTGTGATCCAGGAGTTGATGATGCACTGGCGATATTATTAGCGTTAAATAGTCCTGAAGTCGAGCTACTGGGTATTACTACTGTTGCCGGTAATGTAAATGTTGAAAAGACAAGTAGGAATACACTCAGAATTTTAAACTTTGTTAATAGACTTGATATCCCGGTCTATAGGGGGATGCATAAGCCAATTATAAACGAGCTATCTACAGCTGAATTTGTGCATGGAGATGATGGATTAGGAGACGTCAATATTCCAGATCCAAAGAATAAGAGTGTCGAGAAGGAACATGCAGTTAATTATATTATTAAGATTGTTGAGGAATATAAGAACGATTTAACCATAGTTGCTACTGGACCACTAACTAATATAGCTATGGCTATTCTATTAGATCCAACAATACCTAAGAAGATTAGGAAGATAGTATCCATGGGTGGTGCGTTTCAAGTAACACCGTATGGGTATGGTAATGCAACACCATTAGCAGAATTCAATATATATACGGATCCAGAGGCAGCAAAAATAGTATATGAGTCTGGTGCTGAAATATATGCTGTTGGATTAGATGTAACTATGAATCCAAATGCAGTAGTTACTAGAGAGGAAAGAGAGAGAATCAGAGATGAAGGTGGTAGATTAGGTAAGTTATTCTATGAAATGACTAAGAGGTTAAGTGAATTAACAAATGAAATAGCATTACATGATCCATTAGCACTTTCATACATTATAGACCCAGAGATTTTAAAATTCAGAAAGTATCCTGTTAGAGTCGAATTAAGAGGTGAGTTAAGTAGAGGTGCTACTATAGTAGATAGGAGAGAGTGGCTCCCCGAATATTTAAGAGAGAAAGCTTATGAGGTATACATTGCTTATAGTGTAGATGGAGAAAGATTCTTAAAGTTAATGTGGGATAGAGTATTTAGCCGTTAATATTTTAAATTATCAAATTTAATAGTTAGCATCGTTAATGATGCCATCTCAGAAGCTATGAGAATTAAAAAATCTAATATGTAATTCGAGCCTATAATACTAAGAGTATAAGGTATTGTGAAATATCCTATCGACCATAATGCATTTGTAAGTCCAGCCCCAATAGT
>CAZHBK010000016.1:0-15998 GCA_964530465.1 uncultured Nitrososphaeria archaeon
GGCGTATACTGTACAAAAGTACGCTAAAAGTACGGTAGTATACTGTACGCTGCCTCGGGGCCAGTCGTCTGGGGCTCCTAACCGTCGCCCATGTTGCCGCGGGGGTGGTCGAAGAACTCAAATAGGGCCCCCGCGGCTCCTCTATTATTCTAATAATATAGTAGATTAACGGTTTATTAAGTTAACGTATATACCATTTATAAAGGAAGCGTACTTCTTTATAAAACAGAATATATACAGAGTATACGCCAAACACACAAAAAGCGAAAACAGAGCACGCACGGAGAAGAGAAACAGGCCACAGAACGAGCGGGCAATATTACATTATATTATTAATATAATAATGTATTATACTACTGGACTAACAGAGGCAACGCTAAGCGATAGAGAGCACGCCACGCTCCTTATCGAAAGTAACGACGTAGCCACGCTCCTCCAGAAGAAGCACGACAGACAACAGAAAAAAAAAGAAAAAAGGAGAAGAGCAAGCCTACCTGAACGTTCTCCTACGAGTTATCAACTCCTTCTCTTCGACCTTCTTCGTCACAGTGGTCGTGGTCGTAGTGGGCTTAGTCTCGACAACCTCAAAGCTCAATTTCTCGACCGGAGTCGGCACCGTGACGCTGGGCATTGGCAGACCGAGCGAGCTGAGAAAACCCTTCACTTCTTTTTCGCTTCGGACTAAGCTCTTGAGTATCTTATCAGCGTTGAGCTCCTTGAGACCCTCAACGAACAGGTCAATGTTCTTCTTGAGCTTTTCCATCTCCTCGGGCGATGGGTCCACGGTCTTAGCGAGCATCTGCCAGCCGACGGCCATCGCCGTCGTGTTGTCGGGGAATATGTCAAAGAGCGAGCCGACGAGGAAGAAGAGGCCACCGGCGCCGTTGACCAGGAAGTTCAACAGCGGCTGACCGATCATATTGAGGCCGGCCTGAACGGCCGTGGTGATTCCCTGACCTGTGATCAGACGGCCCTTGGTTTCAGGTACACCGATTTTCCTCAGGGCCTCCGCACCGTACTTGGGTATGTCGAGGACTTCTGGTATTAAGGATTTCTTAGGTGCTCCGGGTGCTACGGGAGGTCTCGGAGGCATGGGCACTGCCATCTACAGATCACCTAGTTTATCCTAGCTCTCTCTCGATTAACTCCCAGCACCACTTCTTCATTAGGGCTCCGGTTAGTCTGTGGAACTCGTCCCTCTTGCCACGTAGTCTGATCATCTTGTACTTCTTAGCTAGGATTTTCCACGCGGTGTGAGCGGCAACGCCGATCAGCGTGTGTACCGTGTCCCAGTCAACGTGGATGATTCGTGGAACATACACTCTCTCAGTCTTCTTCTCAATCGTTATCTCTTCAACAGAGGGCAGAGCGCCATAACCTTCCACTCTAACACGCGGGCGTGGATTTCCTACAGCCGCCATACGACCACCCGACAAGACATACTATTCTAATTGAGAATAAACGTTAGAGCAAATAAAAATATTAATGTTGAAAGCGTGATGGACGCGATAAGCATGTAAAAAAGAGAAAAACTACATAGAGCGAACCGAGAACGAATTACCTCTTCCACGCAAATACTTTCTCAACAGCCTTCGGGAAAAACCCCCACAGCTTCGCTGGAAACCTACTACCATGATAAACGTAGAAATCACATATAAAAGCCTTCTCACCCGCTACAGTCTCGTACGGGTATGTCAGTTCAGTAGAGCACACGAACTTACACGTACCAGGAACAAAACCAACAAACACACTGTAGAACACTTCTTTCTCCCTGATGTAACTTGAATAGTCCAGTAACTCAATAAGACCTATCGCGTCCTTGATCGACATGACAGCCTCGACAAAACATGCATGTGCATTGTAAAACCACTCCCTCACCGCACGAGATGCTCTTTCTTCGACAAAGCGAAATGAAAATCCAGTAGGTCCTATCTCAAAGTCAGCACCACCAAGAACAGCCCTCACAATCCTGGCAATAGCCTCGCTATATGGTATGTCGGGAAGAATACTAACACGTGCAGCCACACAGATCACCCAATTTTTCTCAGCATCTGCGGAACGAACACCACAAACTCTTTCGGAAACTCGCTACCGTGGTAAATAAAATGCTCAACCTCCCACGTCACACCTTTGATAGCTCTGCACTTATGCACGAACATACGAGTACACAAAAACTTGCCAGTACCCGGTATAAACAAGATAGCGGCTTCGACGAGCATATACTGGTTAATCCACTTCGAAAACCCAAACAACTCGACCAAGCCTATCTGGTCCTTAAGCTCATAGGCAATCTTACGAACCAGCTGACTAGCAAAGAACCACCAGTTCTCCTTATACATCCTCTCGGCATCTATAGGCCACTCTATCCCAGCATACGACCAACCAGCCTTGAAATCCTCTCCGTCAAGTATCAAACGCACTATCTTATCTTTAGCATTTTCAGGAGGAACTTCTCCAGGCAACTTGCCAAAAGGCCTATAAACAACCGTCTTGGGCTTGACCATACGCGACACCGAACTTATCAATTTAAAACAAAAAAACTTGCAAAATTATAAAATAGAAGAAAGCAAGATATGCGTGATAGGTGGTATTCTTGTCAGGACGCCTCATCAAAGAAGGAAGATTCGTAAGACTGTGGGAGTTAGACGCTTGGTGGGTAATAGAGGACAAAACCCTCCTACAGTACCCAGTCGAATTCACCGGAAACACGAAAACAGCAGTCTCAATTTACATGGACTTCGTGAGAGTAGAAGGCAGACTAGTCCCCGTCCGCACGTATTACCCAAAGGATCAGTTCCCCCTAGACGTCGTAGAGCGCGTCTTCTACCGCCTAGAACAAAAAAGACAGAAAGAATTCGAAAGACTAAGGAGGTACCTAGGAGCCATGGAAACACAAGAGCAACAACAAGAACAGCACTACTAAACTATTGGATTACTAGTCTACTACATCAACAGTGTATTATTAACACACTACGAAAACCACGTATACACGAACTATACGCAATGAAACACGCGGCTACTTGATCCAACCCTTCTTTTTCGCATAATCGTATGCTGCTGCAGCAGCCTCTATGGCCAACGGTACCGCAAGAGCAACAAGACCAAGACCCAAAAAAGCACTTGCAATAATGTCCTCAAAGCTCAGCTTCTCCCCACGCAAAATGCGCAATATAACATCGCCGAGATACGTAAAGACGTCTCTCTCACCACCGATTTTGAGCTCCTCGAGATGCACATTCACTCCTCACTCACCAGCCCGGCATCTCTCAAAATATTAAAGACAGTAACCGACAAACTTATAAGACCTCCCACCATACCAAGAACTCCAAGCTGCCAATGGTGGATCCGATCAAGCTTGGGAAAGTCGTGAAAATCATCAATAAATGCTAGAACACCTGCAACGAGAGAACCGACTCCTCCCAGAAGACCGCCAAGATGACGGCCAATAGCTCTCATCAATCTCTTCGCTTTTTCATCCGCAGACATCTCATCAACCACCCCAGATTATACTTCAGAAATTTCTCGATTGACTCAAGAAGGTTATCCTCAACGGCAAAGTGCAAAAAACTGTCAATAAGACAGGCATATATGTTGTCCTTGTAAATCTTTTTGTGAAACAAAGAGTCAACAAGCTTGTTAAGAGCGCGCTTCCCCTTCCTGCCCATCAAGACGCCTCCTGACACCACCTAAACGCCAGGCGAATTTCTCAGCAAGCTCTATAATCCCCACAGCGTCCCACAGGCCAACGACATTAAGCTCACACAAACGCTTCACAACATCCACTAGCTCTCTGCAGAGCCTCTCTATCTCCGAAATTATTTCACGCGCACGCGATAATAGTCGCGATTTATCCTCAACGCGTAAGAATACACATCCCACCCCTCCCACCTCATCCTCTCATACAACCTAATGTAATGAGTACAAACATCCTTATAATCCTTAAGAGCCCGATAAGGGTCTTTCTCAAGTGCGGACAGAACAAGAACCTTCCACGTATCAATGAAATCAGCAGTGTAGTTGTGATCTGCAGTAGGAAAAGCAACACACATAAAATGCTCAGAACCAAAGTACACACGAGCAGGGCACTCCTTCCCAAACTTCTTGAATGTATTACACGCAACCGTAACAACAATCTTGTCACGAACTAGGTGCTTAGTGGACAAGTCCACGAACATCTTGACTATATTGAAAGGCATCTGGCCAACAAGACCAAAAGAGACGCCATGACCTAGATAAGCAAGAGCGTCGGAACGTCTCAGCATCTCCTTAAGCAAAAAGGAGAGATGAGTCGCATAAATATGCGGGAGTTCATCAACGTCATAGCCACGCTCCTTCAACGCCTTAGCAATTTCCAAACCGGCCTTAAACGTGACCGCAGTAGGAGCCGAATCAAGGGGATAAACCACAAGAACTCTCATCGCTCCTCCTCCGCCTCGTAAATCTCAACCTTCCAACCGAGCATATTCAGAACTTTCTGGACAAACCAATTGGAGATTTGATCTACAATGCCCTCCATCGCGTCACGAGTAAGGACAAGCCTGATTACCTTCTTATTCTTTTGAATGTACAGCGTAATCGTCATCGTATCAAGGTCGAGCTCGGTCATCACCCTCATCGCTCTCCTCCATCAACATCTGCAGAACAGTAGCGTGAATACTAGCAACAACGGCCCTCGTGACCATACTGACACAGAACTTGAACTCCTCCTCGCTCATCAAGCCCTCATTAATCACGATCACCTTCCAACCAACAGGCCTACCCTTTTTATCCCTACCCCTCAAACTTATAACAGCCTCGTTCTCCTTGGGAAACTCGCAAGCTACCTGAACCTCAGTCGTCTCCACGCACGACACCTACAGCAACAAGCTCTTGAGCTTGATTGTGTAAGAACCTGGACACTTCACAGTAGTGCGAACTGGATGGTAAAACGGAGGCTTAGCGTGAAGCGTATAAGTACCCTCAGGAAGCTCAAACTCAGCAACACCGTTTGTATCCGTGACCTCGGTTTTACCGTCTACAGCAACGGTAACAAAGGCGATGGGAGCTCCAGAATCCGCATCAACCAAACGAATTACGAGCTTTGCCATGCTACATCACCCCAATAAGTCGGCCAAGCTGGCGGAGACTCCGCTCCAGCCACTTCCTTCCCCGCTCAGTGCTAAGTATACCGTAGAGCTCAGGCTTACTCTCGCGAACTGCATTGAGAGCAACATCAACTTTAAGAAACTGACGTACAACCTCAGGCTGTGCAGCAGCGATAACCCTAACAGCCTCGATTGCTCCGAGCACCAGCTGAAGTACCTTATAGCGTTGCGGGTCAAGCTGCCCAGACTTAGCCTTCCTGATCCACTCGTATAGCTTATCAACGACTGTAATGTTAGCATCAACGGCAGCCCTAAGCACACTAGGATTGGTAAAAAGCAAAAAACGAGGAAGATAACGACGAGCAAGACGCACAGCGAGCTCACTAGCATACTCACCCGCCTCCCTCACCGCCTCCTCCACTCTCCTCGCCAGACTCTTCTCCGCCTTTTTCTTTTTTTGCTTCTCTTGCAAGCTCTTCAATTTCCGATACAAGGCCTGAGGATCCCCCTGCTGGATAAGAAGCTCCAGCTCCAGACGATCCAACTCCTCCGACACCAACACCACCCCAAGGAGAGTAACTATACTCTACACCTAAATATTTTGCAATTAAATACTCAAAAGGAGCGAAAACACGGTCGATGACCTTGCCCAACAACGCCTCAGCAGTCTTAAGCTGCTGAACCTTCCACTCACTCTGCTGCTCACTAAATTCCTTCTTCGCAGCTTCATAGCCCTCCTTATATCCCTCCTCACGCGCAATCTTAAGCATTTCTTGAACCTTCTCAATAGGAACACAGTCACGCTGCACCTTATAACCGTATGACTCCAAAAGCTTCTTGGCCTCTTCTAAGCTACCCGGAGAGCCAGGAGGAAGAACTTTGTAGCCACGACGCTCAAGAAACTCCTTCGCAGCCTTTTCCATCTCCTCAACAGTCTTCAGCACACTCTCGAAGTCGAAAGGCTTACTAGGCTTCTCCTCCTCCCTCTCCTCTTTAAGCCCAGGAGGCACCATCGGAGCAGCTGGACGAGCAGCAAGACCAAGCTTCCTAGCGAACTGATGCTTAAGCCTATCCACCTCATCAAAGAATGCAATCGCGGACTTCACTTGCTCAAGACCATGTTGCAACTCAGGAGGAAGCGGACTAGTCTCCCCCCCAAGGTACTGCCTTATGATCTGCTCAGCCTCCTCCACCTCACTAGGCGAAGGAGGCACCTTCTTGAGCTCCTTAGCGACCTCAGCCTCCTCAATCCCCTCACGGAACTTCTTCACAAGCTGCTTAATGTAACTGCGGTACTTCGTATAAGAGTCGCCACTAAGGCCCACCTGACGCAAAGCTTGCTTTACTGGAACACCAGAAGCAATCAAACGAGCAACCTCAATGAGCTTACGCTTAGTCTCCTTACGCATACCGTAGAAGCGACCCCCTCTGCGTTTCGGCTTCTCCTCGACAACCTCCTCAGAAACCTCCTCCGTAACCTCCTTTTCGGAAGTTTCGCTAGTCCCTGCTTGCTCGTCTGACATACCGACACCGTTTCGCACTGAACAACTATTCTAGAAAAATAAGAGTTTCGCAAATTTATAATTTCGGTTTCTGAACAAAAGGAAAAAAGAAAAAGACCTATCCACCACGAGCACGCTTCAAAAGCTTCAGCATCTTGTGACAATCCTTCACAACATTGGTGAGATGAATCACTAAATCGGTCACATCTTGTTCTTTAGCAGCGTGCTTAGCACTCTCAATCTCGAACTGCAGATGCGCCACACCCCAGTTCAAGTACTTCCAGCGGAACCCCTTGACCTCAGGCAACTTGACGCCAGGAATACGCTTGGGTTTAGGCTCTTCGAGCTGAGGCTCCTCCTTCTTCACACGCTCCTCAGCCACAATCCGGCTGACAAGAGAGTAGACCATCTCTTCAGCATGCTTGAAGTCCCACGCCGGGTTTATCCAGTTAGCCCAGATGTCAGCATAGTTCTCACAGCGAAGACCATGCTTAGCCAGCAACGCACAGAACAGCTCCCACAAGTCGCGAAGCTGAGCCTCAGTCAACTTAATCTCGGGAGCAACACGCTCGACAGCGAGCTTTATAGGACCAACCCGCTCCTTCAAATGATCCACAACCATCTTCGCAAGATTGACAAGAGTATCAAGGTACTGCGCAATACCAAAAATCACACGACGCTCAACAATCTTCGCTAACAGTTTGTGAGTATGCTGCATCCTGCGAAGAATCTGTCTAACGTAGGACCAGTTGACCTTCTCAGCGAAGTCCTTAATAGCAGGCTCCACCTTATCCTCACCAACCTCTTTCTCAACCTTACTGATAATCTTCTGGACTTTTTTCGGAGGAGTGATTAAAACGGGCGTAATGTACTTCTTCTTCGCCTCCTCAATAGGAACCAATACCGTGACAAGCTTACCCTTCTTGTTCGTGATGGGAATAACCTTATACTTCTTACGAGAATATGGAGAAGGCCAAACAATCGTGACCTCCTCACCAGTACCCTCGTCGATCACAGTAACAAAATAGGCCGTTTTTCTGCGGAACTCCGGTAAGCCCTTCTTCTTCTCCCACCTCACAACATTGAGGTCAAGGAGCTTCAGGTACGCTTCAAGCTCATCCGGCAAAGGCTCCTGAACCTCAGTACTCGGCTCCTCACGCTTCTCCTCAGTCTTTTTCTCGAACATTCTGAACTTATCTAAAAAGTAATCTAGCGTCTTCATCTTCTCACGGATCATACGCAACTTCTCGGTCCTCTGGGGCTCAGGAAGCCTCTTAGCTTCCTCAATCTCACGCTTAATCTCCTCCATAGCCTCACGACAGAACCTCTTCCACAAATCTCTTAAAGTATAGCCATCAACCTCCTTGAACCACTCCGGGTGCTTCTCAGCGATGGCCTTGGCCTCCTCAGCACTAATCTGACCCTGGGCCAGGTACTCCGCAACGAGAGGATACTTCTCACAAATCTTAGGGAACATCTGACAGAACTTGGCCGCCTCCTCAGGCGTAGGCCAGCGAAGCCTCTCAACCTCCTCAAGACTCAAAGCCTTCCTCTCCCAGTGCTCCTCAGCCTTCTTTAACCACGCATCGATATACTCGCGGAGTTGCGGGTAATTCTCACGAACAAGCTCAAGTAGCTCGTCAAGGTTCATGTCGAGATTCTCCGCCAGAGCCTCGAAATCAACGGCATCAAGCGCGTCTTCGGGCACCTTGACGACATCGTGAAAGAACCAGTAGAGCCAGCACGTAAGGTACTGCTTAAGCTCATCTTCAGACATCTCCCGACCATAGTACGACCGCAAGCTCTCCCTAAACGTAGCATCACGAGACAAAACGAGGCCCCACTCACGAGGGAAACGCTCAAGCCAACCCTTAATCAAGCCCTTACAGTACCTGTACTGCGCCATACTCAATCACCCAGAATAGCCTCAAGCTTACGCTCCAAAGCCCTAGCCTCCTCCTCAACAAGCTCTGGCACGAGCTTAAGGGGACTACGGCGAACACCGAACCACTTAGGACCATCAATAATCTCCGAAGCGGGCCTAGGCAGGCCAAACCGGTCAATGAACGAATCCATCCAGCTACCAATGACACCACTAAGAATAATAAAGTATCTGTACACACCACGCTTAGCAGTACTACGACAGATTAAGTTGGGCCCATAAATGAGGTCGAGGGCCCTACGGAACCAACCACCAAGACTACAATGACACGCACGCTCAATCTCCTCAATCAAAAGATTCGTCAAGAGACGCTTAATCTCCTCCGCAGACATAATGATACGACGCCTGACAACCCACGTAACACCCGCCACGTCAATTGAATCCTCAAACGTCATCTCACTCAAATTAACATTAAAGGCCGCCTCAAACGCCTTCCACTGCCACAAATTCTTGTCCGTAGGAGTGACGATCGGCGGAATAGGAATCGTAGTACCACTAGTCACGGCAAGGTCATCATTCGCAATGTACCCGAGGAGTCCGTAGAACGATGAAACATCAACCAGAACAAGGTAAAACGGCATCCACCACTCAAAACCAAAACGCTCAGCGAGATAGAGAGCATAGGCCACATACGGCAAACGCCAGAGAACGTACGACTCGTACATGTACCTAAGAAACTCGTCGGGAATATCGTACTCGTAAACCCCATCGCGATACACATAACAGACCGTGTAGCGAATCCTACGACGCCAGCCAAAAATGCTGCGGTAGAACGCTATCTGACCCATCACGTTGTAGAAAATAGGCCACGTACCAGCATCATACATCAAAAACGTCTCGTGCGGAGGAGCAGGCCTAGCTCCCGGCGCGAACGGCCAAAACTCCCTATGACGTTTGCCATAGTAACCGTATATCGATCCCAACGTGTCGAGCTGCGAACGAACAATACCCTCGACCTCGTCCCTACTCCAGCGCGTAGTCTTCAACTCCACAATGTGCTCCGGCCTACGAATGTTCAAAACGAAGTCCGGGTGAGCAATTAGAGAATAAGTGACCTCAGTACCATCTGCATGCCGGATTCTCACTTCCCCGACATACTCCGGCTCATGAGTATAGCCACGATTGGCGAACTCTTGAATTAGCTCGTGTTCCCACATGATACCAGTGTACATCCGAGCAAGCTCATCAACGTCACGCCCAAGCATACCCAAGCGCTCCAAGTACACAAAATCAAGACGACTAAAGACATCGCTAACGTGAATAGTGCGAAATCTACCGTAACGCGTCCTCAAAGCGTGCTTACGCGCAAGAAAGTTGTACAAAATCTCCCTAGGATGCACGCTCACGCTCACGCCACCCCCCGAAACTACTCAAGAGACTCGCCCATATCCATATGCTCAGTGAACTCAACTCTCTTTTCAGCCTCCAACGCCTTCTTGTCGGGCTCCGGCACCTCAATCTTGGAGATATCAATCTTCGACACGACCTCTTCAAACTTCTTTCTCAACTCCTCAGCGAACTCGGGATCAAACTGCCTGATGGATTTGACCACAATCTTCCTCTTGCAAGGCATAGGACTCACCTACTACACTAAAAAACCGAAACTGTCTTCTAATAGCTTATTCTTCACATAACAAACATCAATTATAAATAAAGTATAATTAACGCGACAGAACGACACCAATTAGAGAGCACAAAACCCCAAACACCGCAAGGAAAATAGTGCGCAAAAAAGCACGTAAAAAACAACGTAACGACTTTACGTAATATTCAGATGTAAACACCGAGGCAGGGAAGCCACGAAACACGCATAAAATCGACCAAAAATGTAAATTTTTCGTGGCCTCTAGCTCAAAACGTCGAGCGTCTCAGAGGGGAAATAGTACGTAAAAATTTTCATATATGCACATTTTCACACACATCCATCCATAACACCCGCGTTTAAATGCAATGTACACACATATGCGTAAAAACGCCCATGCACGAGGGAACAAGTCCACGCCAAAAAACCCGCAAGGCCAAGCCGCGAATAGCGCGCAAGATGCGGCAGAATAGTGCGTATGCCTCGGCGAGGCTGGCGGGAGCTCACAGAACATAAAATATTAAATACAAAGAGGAGGAGGGCCTCTTGTACCTATCGGGTCGTGTTGATATAGTACTCGTTTTATCTAACTCTTATCGTTGTGTGTTCTGTCCTCCTTCTTGTACACGCCGCCTTTAAACGCAGATGTTTGTGCGTTTAAACGCTCACGTATCAAATTAGCGACAAATCCATGTACATACTCTAAGGTATATATCAAATCGCTCTCCCACAGTTCTTTTCTCGTGACTTTTATCGCGCAACAATTCGGTGAAATTTTTTGACATGTCGAAAGAGATATGCGCAAACATACCTCCAAAATTTTACGTAATATACCAGAACAGTTCCTCAATCCTCGAAGTCCTCGTGCAATCTAGCTTTTGTCATTAAATGCACCTGTTCGAAAAAAACTTGAGCGTTTCGTGGCTTCTAGCCTTTCTCCAGGCCTGTGAAATATTACGTAACCGCTTTCGCCACATTTTCGCCGCATTCTTACTTGCCTTTCTCTTCGTTATATTTCGCCGATGCTTATACGTCTTCTCGTCCGTTTATGCTTCGTGTATACTTCGCGTATACTTCACGCGACGTTTTCCGTTTTAAAGTACAATACAGTATTATACTGTAGTCCGTGGGTGGGTGTTTATGGGTAATTCTCCGTCTAAGCGTTATAAGATTGTTTATCTCAAGCCTCGAACTCATCGTGAGGTTCAGGAGCTTCTCGACTTGCTGCCAGCCCGCAGTTTCGACGAGCTCATTCGTGTTTTAATCGCTGTTTTTCGTGACCATGCTTCCGAGAAGGGGACTAGTCTCATCGAGCTGTTCCTCGATGTGAGGGATAGGCTCCGCAGCAATGCTACTTAGCTCGTTTGGTGCTCTCTATGGTCGAGGCTCGCCTGGAGACTGAGGGTAATGTTCTCAAAGTTCTCGTGGACGATCGTGTGTACGCTGCGTTCCAGTACCGTTCTCTGTTTAGTGAGTCTCTTCGCAATAGGGTTCGTCGTGAGCTCCGCCGCTTGATTGCTCTTGGCATTCTCCCGGAGGACTTTAATGTGGATCGTTTTGTTGTTGAGGAGTTTTCTCGTCTTTACGCTGAGGCTTTGAGTTCCCATGAGCGCCGTTTTGCTAATCCTGTCGATGAGATTCTTCTCGCTCAGGCTAGGGAAATCGTGAAGCGTCGTGACCTTCTCAACTGGGTTGTGGATTACTACGCTCGTCATATTAAGGGTAAGCACGAGCGTGCAAATATCGCGATTGTCTTTCTGTGCTTTCTCTCAGCTCGTACGTCTAGTCCGTTCAGTGTTATTGTCAAGGGTTCGTCTTCTGGCGGTAAGACTCACCTTGTTCGCACTATTTCCAAGGCTTTCACCGAGCGTGTTGACTATGTTGTTCCTGTTATCGTTTCTCCTGCCGTTATCAAGTATATTAAGGGTGCTAACACTCTTGTTCTCTATGAGCTTCCTCGCAATATTGGCGAGCAGAACATCTTGGCATTGAGGGCTGTTGGTGATCGTATGAAGATTGTTGGTTTTGTTACGATGCGTGATGAGGCCGGTCGTCTCTACGTGGAGGAGGTTGAGTCTGATTTCAGGAATTTCATCACTACGACTACCGCTGTTCAGATTGATGAGGAGTTGGAGAATCGCCTTCTCGCGATTAACGTTGATGAGTCTCCCAGGACCACTCTTGAGGTCATTCAGCATAGTCTTTCTTCGTCTGATGATGAGAGTTATTTTGATTTGCTTCGCGCTGTTGTTTCTCTTATTCGCCCCTGTACTGTTGTCCGCCCGGTTTATCGCCTTGCGATTCCGGATAATCTTAATGTTTCTCGTCTTCCGTTGCGTTTCCGTCGTGATGTCAAGCTGATTCTTAGTGTTGCTGATGCTGTCTCGTGTCTCTATCAGTATCAGCGTGTTTGTGGTGAGCTCGATGGCACGTTGTATGTTTTCCAGCAGTGGGAAGACTTGATTATTGCTTACAATCTCGTTCGCAAGTACATTTATCAGGCTGCTGTTCGTCTTGAGGGTCGTCTTCAGAAGATTTATGATTTTCTCAGGGAGAAGTACGGTATGGATGAGAGTTTTACTGTTGAGGATGTTGCTAGGCTTACTGGTCTCAGTCGTCGTACTGTTCGTGATTACCTCAATGCTCTTGTCGACCGTGGCCTGTTGAATAGTTTTACTGATGAGTTGGATAGGCGTCGTAAGCGTTATGTTCTTGCTGATGGTGGCCCTAGTGTTCCGACTATTTTTGACTATATTACTGTTGATGTTGACGCCACGAGGGAGCGTCTCAAGTCTTATGTCGACTTGGGGATTATTACTGATGATGATGTTGATGAGTGGTTTTGGCGTTTCGGTGAGTGCTACGAGAACTTTGATCTTAATGACTATATTAAGTTGTAGGTGGTAGACCTGTTGAGCATGGTTGGGCTGATTGGTGGACTCAGGGGTCATGAGCTTGTGGTGGTTCCTACTCGTAACACTAGGATTGTACCGGAGATTCGTGAGTTTGGGTTCTTGACGTATCCTGAGTTTGTGGACAACGGTTTTTGTCAGCTCTCTTATGCTCCGCATATGTTCAAGAATTTTGTCGATTTTGCGAGGAGGAACAAGGACAGGATACGTGTTAGTGTGCTGTGGGGTAGACTAGTCGGCAAGTACAGGAATATCGTGTGGATTGCGCCAATTCACAGGCTTGATGAGTTGAAGTATGTTCCCAGGGGCGCTATATTAGGGTTGCCCTATGATCGGGGAGGGTACAAGGCTTCTGCGTTGTTGTCTCTTGGTGAGCCCGTGTGGGTTCTCGGCTTGAAGGAGGGGAACTGGTACTTGATCTATAATGATAGTGTTGTTGGATTTGATTCCGTGATTCCGATTCTTTATGCTACTAGGTATGGCAAGCTGTGGTTCGATTTTGGCAGGTCGGGGAAGCCTTCCAGTCGGATGAAAAATAATGACCTCGCAGTTGTGAATGTTGCTAATTTTAGGACGGCTTTGGAGAAGAGGGGCTTTAGGCTTGTTGGGGTTGATTATTTGTGGGAGGTGTTGACATGAGTCGCCGTCCGCGTGTGTTGTTGGTTCTGCCGTGTAATAAGGGCGCCAAGATAGGTAATTATTTTGTTGGTCATGCGTGGAGGGTTGCTCTCAAGGCTCTTAGAGAGTGTGGTATTCGGCGGTATGTGATGCTTGCGGCTGTGGACTGCATTCCGTTTAAGATGTCTTTGGGGGACTGTGTTGTGCTTGAGACTGAGATGGACCGTGTGAAAGGTTATGATGTTTATCCTAGCTATGATGAGCGTGTTGTTGATGGCTTGACGGACTGCATTGAGCGTGGGTTGAGAAGGGTGCTTCCTCTGTTCGATATAATTTATGTTGTTCTCAATGTGCCTCTCTATCAAGTGTGTGTGAAGAAAGCTCTCAGCAGGATCAAGAGTGATAAAATCGTTTACGTTGAGCCTGGGGATAATAGACCTGGTAAGTTCGCGCAGTTCGTTAAGCGTGTTGTTAGGCGGATTGCTCGTGAGCTGTTGATGCCCGTTACGGCTTACTTCTGATGTGGAGGTGTCGCCATGCTTCGGGTCTACATAGTCGTTGATCATTATCAGCAGCACTGGGTTAAGCTGTCTAAGTATTACTGTCGCTTCTTTCTTACGTCTCCTCAGGCGTTGAAGCTCGCGAAGCTTGTTCCCAATGGTGACTTTATCGTTGATAATGGTGTCTATCACTACGGTGAGCCCAACATTAAGTTAATCGTCCGGGCTTCCAAGATGGGTCTTCGCTTTGTTATGCCAGATGTTCTCGCGGATGCTAGGCGTACTGTTGAGCTTCATCTTCGGTGGGCCGATAGAGTGGACTTGTCCCGTGCTTTTCTCGTTCTTCAGGGCACTACGCTCGATGAGTATCTGTGGTGTCTTGAGCAGTACGAGCACTACGGCCTTACTAAGAAGACGAAGTACATCGCTGTTGGTGGTCCTAAGGAGCGTGAGAGGCATAGGAGGGTTATCGGTAAGTTGTGGTCCTTGTTGAGAAACCGCTACTATGTTCATGCTCTTGGTTTTTCCACTTATGCCTGTCACTCCTTTGACACGAATAGTCCTAACGCTTGGTGGTTCGGTAGGAAGTACACTGAGGAGAGTTTTGAGGCGTTTGTCCGTTTTGTACTTGATTACGTGAGGAGGTGGGATGGGCAGCGTGGTCTCGACTCTTTTCTAGAGTGACCTGGCAGCTTCTTCGAATATTTCGTAGAGCTCTCCCACGCACCTTAGTGTTTCTTCTATTTTCTTGTACAATGCGCTGTGCTAATTAACGTTAATTTTACTTTTATTAGGTAGTTGTTGTTCGGGTGTTGCCGTGTGGAGGTTCGTGTCTTCAAGTGTCTTAGTCCCAGGTTCGCTCGGGTTATCATTGCTGGTGATTGGAGGGGTGAGCTTGAGCGTTGTAATGAGGTGTTGAGGACTGCGTATTCCACTCTTGTTGAGGAGGGTGTCGAGTATCTCGATTTTGTGACGTTGTGCGGTGGGTTCGTTGTCTCCAAGTGGCCGGAGCACGTTAATCCCCGTAATGTTGACCGTTTTGATCCTCCGGAGGACTTTATTGAGGATGTCTTCAATGCTGCTGGTGAGGTTGCTGGTGCTCTTGAGCTCGATGCTTTTAGGGATGTTGCGCGCTATGTGACTTTTGGTGTTGATTTTATGTACCGTTTTGCAAGGGGTTGTGACCCTGGCAGAATATACGAGGGCCTGCATATGGAGCTTGTCTGTGTGTACGATACTTATCATGATGGTTTTTACTGGACTGGTAGGTCTTATCCGACGGATAAGCAGAAGCGTGAGCTGATTTGTGTTCCTGTCGATACTCATTTCATGGTGCTTGAGGTTGGTGGTATTGAGTCTCCGGTTCTGGTCTTGGGCTGTCATGATCTGCATGTTTTTAATCCTCGTGCGTGGGCGAAGGCGAAGGGTTATAAAAAAGAGGTTCAGGACGGGATTATTGAGTGGTGTAAGGCCAATAAGCCTGTTGCGTTGCTCCATCATCCTCACATGACGGACAGTTACGCTACGTGGCATATGGCTATTGTTGGCATGAAGAAGCTGAGCGTGTGGACGGGTCTTGAGCTGTTTGTTAGTGCTGGGCGTTATGCTGGTGTTTGTGGTCAGGAGCCTCGTATGCCGCTTTATCTGCTTCTTCCTTTGATGCGTAAGGGCCCCAGTATTGATATTGTTGTTTGGCCTTGATGTTTTTTCGTGTGCGTAATTTTTATAAGTCTTCTATACTTCTAATGTTAATGTAGTATTGTTCGGGTGGTTTTCGTGTTGTTCTGTGTGGGGGGGGTTCTCGCTGAGTTCATTGGGGGGATTAGGAAGTTCCTTGAGGGTGTGGGCTGATGGTGTT
>CAZHBK010000017.1:0-15765 GCA_964530465.1 uncultured Nitrososphaeria archaeon
AGTAGCTAAATATACCCTTCAGGTTTGTGTAGATACATATGTTAAAAAGACATCTTAACTTCTAGAAAATTGAAATATGATGTTAATCAGTGTAAATATATATTTAACTTATTAATAAGACTGCTTTTAATCATGATGTATTGAAGTAGATAATTAGGAGGGTGGTTAGGGAAGAATATGGGGATCTGCCCAATCTGTGGATTACCTGAAGAGCTTTGTACATGTAAGAAGACTAGAGAGGAGGAGACAATTATAAAGGTACGTGTTGAACAAAGAAGATATAACAAGCCGGCAACAATTATCGAAGGGATAGATCCTAAATTTCATAATCTAGAGTCCATAACGAAAAAGCTTAAAAGCTGGCTAGCTTGTGGTGGAACAGTAAAGAATGGGAGAATAATATTAATGGGTGATCATAGGTCATCTATAACTGAGTATCTCAAGAAGCTTGGTTTTAAAGAGGAGAGCATTCAGATATTATGAGAAGAGTGCATAGAGTTAGAGTTTGTCCAGTATGTGGATCTAAAAATATCAGGCTATTTACTAAGTTAAGTGGGTGGCTTACTCCAGAAATCTACGTATGCGAAGATTGTGGATATAAAGGACCTATTACTCTTGAGATTGAAATCAATGAGAAAGATGTTCAGTGAAATATTATTAAGTATCAAGGATGGAATCTACATAGTACTATCTCTTATCGCATTAGCTATAGGCTTTATATATGGTGCTGATTTAATATCAGGTACTCCACTCTCACTTAAAGCGACAATGGAGGCTAGTAATATTGTAAAGCCTCCTTTAATCGCATTCTTCCCCATATATTTTTTTAGTGAAGACGTGTATATACCGCTGCCGTATCCTGTATCTTTAAATCAGCTAGTTTATATTCTATTAGTAGTATATATTATATTCTATGCGATAAGCATAGCTAGGGATTTAGACATATATACTGCTTTAAGAAGGGGCAAATATTGGGATAATTCATTAATAGCTACAATAGCACTATCGGCGTTTACAGCGGTTATAATAGTAGTTATTGACATGATACAGAGTAAGGCAGGAGTATCCTCTGGAAACCTACAAGTACCTAATGAATATATTAGATTTGTATCTGCATTTATAGCACCATTAATTGAAGAATTCGGCTTTAGATTAACATTGATAGGAGTTGCAGCATTTATAATATACTATCTAATTGTATCTAGAGAGAATTCGAGAATCAATATTAAGGGTATAGTAATGGTATTTTGGCAACCATATGAAGTAATTGTAAGGAAGTATAATAATAAAGGCATGATAAAATTATTATATGCTATAGGTGTAATCGTAGCCATATATTTTGGATTAAAACATTATTTAGCTGGTAGTGGTTGGGGTGTTGGAAAAATAACTACAGCTTCAATCGCAGGAATAATACTAGCATACTTATATATAAGGTATGGCTTTCATAGCGCTGTATTATCACATGGATACTTCAACATATTTCTATTATCACTTTATTACTTAGCGAGATACTTAAGTAGCTCATATACATACCTAGCACAGCTAGTTTACTTTCTAACATTTACATTAGGTGGTTTAGTTGCTATATATTACGTACTAGTTCTAATAAGTAGGTTTTTAAGATGAAATATAGATTATTAAATTTTCTAATCTGTCCTAAATGCAAATCATTTCCCTTAAGGTTGTTCATACTCAGAGAAGAGATTATCGAAAGGGAAGCTAAATTACCTCCCTGTGATTTGTATTGCGGATACTTAAATAAGTATTCCAATGAAATTGGCAAACCACCATGTAGTGAATGCATAAAACATGAAATTATAGATGGATACTTGAAATGCACTAAATGCAATGAAATCTATCCAATCATTGATAGGATTGTTGTTATGGAAGTTGATTTAATAAGACCTAAAAGGATTCTAATGGAATTTATAGAAAAGTATATTGAAAAGTTACCTAAGGAGTTCATAGATAGGTATTATAAAAGAGAGTAAGCTAAATCAGAAGTGATCTATATCTCTTAACGTAATTCATAAACCTTCTAACTCTATCTACATCTACCGGATTTTTAGTTAATCCATTCTTCTTAAAATAGGTACCTACTATAAGTCCATCTGATAATAGAAGGTATAATCTCACATTATCGATGTTAACGCCACTACCTACTAGTACCGGATACTTAGATGTTCTTTTAACTTTAAATATTAGTGATGGAGGAGGAGGTACTGAGGTTCTAGCACCAGTTACAATTAATACATCTGCACAACCCCTATCAATATATTCATAAATTGCAGTTTCTAAATCACTATTGTGCGTAGGAGGATACAATGTGTATGCGTGTTTTACATATATATCCGAGAATATATAGACTCTTCTACTTAAGCTATATAATCTCCTACACAACTCATACGCAATACCCTCTATATATCCAGTAGCAGTAATAGCAGCTCCAATTAATATATTGACTCTGATGAAATCTGCACCCGAATATAATGCTATATCTAATGCATCTAATCCGGCATTTCTAAGAACATTTATACCTACTGGTATAGAAATATTGTTTACGACTTCCTTAGCGATAGATCTAAACGCTTCTTTAGATGATTTAGGTAGTTTATACTTTGCAAATGGAGAATCCATAAAATTTTCTAAGATTACACCATCTACATTACATTCCTCATATTTCTTAGCTTCGTTAATTGCAAAATCGATGCATCTATCTAAATCGGTTCTCCCTAGTGTAGGAAGATGTATGACGCCGATTATAGGTTTGTCAACCTTGAATAACTCATGTAAATCTATCATCGAATAATATTATTTGATGCAAAATCTATAAAATAGAAGTGGTTATACGTGAATCGAACTCAATAGATATATACTTAGCTATGATGAGGTGTTAATTTAGAATGATAATAGTTGATGTACACGAACCTGATGAGATTATTCATGAAATTAGGAGGTATGGTGCACCTGTAAAGAAACAGATGCTAACCGTAGCTGATTACGTTATTAGAGACGTTGGTATTGAAAGAAAGACTGTGAATGATCTATATAAGTCTATTCTAGATGGAAGATTATACTCTCAGTTAGATAGGTTATCAAAGGCATATAGTAGGAGGATATTACTTATTGAAGGAGATTTGAATGAATTAATGTCTTCATTAGATAACCCAAATGTTGTATTAGGCTCATTAGTTTCCATAGCATTAAGAAATGATGTAGGAGTAGTGCTGTCTAGAAATTATTCAGATACAGGATATATCTTATATAATATCTGGGTTAAGAGAATGACTCATACTGAGAAAACAATTGTCAGGCATTTACCACCTAAGCTTTCATTAAAGGATAGAATCCTATACATCCTAATGGGATTTCCAGGTGTAGGTTATAAGCTTGCTGAGAATATAATGATGCATTACGGTACTTTAAAGAACTTCTGCAATACTACCCAGTCTGAACTAGAGAGTATTGAAGGCGTCGGAGAGAAGAAGGCTTGGGAAATTATCAAGATCTTAAATACAGATTATAGGAAACTCAAGTTACATAGTGAATCATAGGTAGGATGTGTTCGATAATGAAATTTAGAAAATCATCAAGAGTTATATTTGAAAACATAGCTATTATCAAATTTCTAGTAATACCAACCACATATCCAGACTCCTTATGTTGGAAAACAACATACCATATCTTACCATGCTCTAAATACATATTGTAAAGGTTTGAATCAGCTAGATCGCTTCCATATAAAGCTAGTTTATTAATATTTGGAATATCTACATTATCAAAGTAGATAACTTTTGTAGCTTCTGGGTTAGATTCATGTAATGTTTTTAATGTCTCATGCGGAATCTCAACTTCGATTATACCGCCTATTCTAGTAAATAAAATCTCACTTATTAAATTGGCTATTTTATTAGCTCTATACTTCTTCTCAAATACTATTAAATATAACTCACCTCCAACATCTTTAAATGCTATTAATGCTTCCCTTCTTCTAGCAATCTTCCTTAATTCACCCTTAATGTTTACAGCTTCAGCCTCATCATACACAAAGAATGCTTTTAATGTATCACCAATTAAGTGGATATCTTCAAAAAAGCTATCTAATTTGAGTTCATCTTCTTCTCTAGAAGTCTTATATAGTCTTATTTTATCTGCTATTATATCTAATGGAATATATTCTTTAACTCTAAAGACCTTAGCCGATAGAGGCATTCTTACATCACTATGCGACTTCAACTGCTTTAGAAGTCTCCCATAATCTATCGAAATATAGTTTAGCAAGTAGTATTAGACTTCTATGTGTAGACCATATGGCAGTATTTATACGTCCATTCTCATCAAGTAATATCATTGCCTCTTTAGTATCTGATATAACGCCTCCACCATATAGGTTATCCCTATATCTAAGTCTAACACCATATCTAATTAGTGATTTAACACTATCTATTAAATCCTTTTGAATTAAGACCTTCATTGTTAAGGGTCTATATAAGTAGTTCTCTAAAATTTCGGCAGTCTTCTTAAGCAATGTATTCATTTCAACATGTATAGCCATCAGCAATTCTGTTTCAGCTTTCAAGATTAAGTCTAACGCTTTAGATGAAACATTCTCCTCTCCATGCACAATCCACACATCAGGTTTCTCAGATACAGCTCTAGCATCATATATAGGCTGTAGAATCGGTATTAATTTGGCTGCAGCCTCCTCCCACTCACGCTCCCTCTGTACTTTAGCTTGTCTGATTGCTTTAGTAGGTGAATATGCTATGTATTTTATCGGTCTCTCTCTGATAGACGTAATCCATCCCTTATTCTCAAGATTCTTCAATACAAGATAGACCTTTGAGAATGGAACACCTGAAAATTCAGATATCTCTTTAGCTGTAAGTGGTCCCTGACTTAGAAGTAATAAATATATCTTCATTTCATTAGTAGTTAATCCAAGTTTCCTGAGAAGCTGTTCGACATTCCTCTGTATTCTCATTCCTCAATATTATTTATGATTTTAACATGCTCTTATTTTTTAATTAAAAACCTTCACATTAACAAGATTCTAAACTGCATTTATGTTAACTCTTTTAATATTTTCCTCACTAAGTTTCGGGTATATAGATTACTCCAGTATTATTAATTATTAACTTTTGATGAATTACTGATGAATCTAACGCACTACATCATAAAGAGACTTAATAGGTTGAAGAATGAAATTATCGATGACGTACCAATTGTAAAGGGAATTAAGTTAGCAGGATCATCAGCGGAGGGATATTTCTTCATACTTCAATTTAAGGATATTTACATATCGTCAGATTACGATATCGTCATACTACTAGAGAGATATCCATATATTGAAGAGGTTAGTAAAATTATGGAAATTTTAAGGAAGCCATTATACCGTGATTTAATTGAAAGATTTTTAATTGATAATCTAGACGTAAGGTTTATAACCTTAGAATACCCATATAAGGGGAGGGGGGTTAGAGTACCATCTATCTATGATGGAAATCCTAAAATATTAAAGTACTTAATTAGTGGGATTACTATATATGGAGAAAATTATTTTAAAAAGTTAATCTCGGAGGTACTAGATAGTAAGAATCAGGAAATATCGAAATATATTGCATATGAAATCTTATCTAAGAGAGAGTTCTTTAAATTACTTGCAGAACTTAACGCATATGATAGAGTAGCTAATCTTTTAGGGTTTAAGGATGTAGTTAGTAGGATTAGATTACTTATTTCTAGATATAGAGATTACCATAGGCTTAATAGTAAGGATTTAGGAGAGTTAAGGATGGAGTGTGAGAAAGTTCGAGAAAGTGTATATAAGAGGTTAAGAGCTATAAGTTAGGTGGTTTAACTTAATTGTATTTAGAGGATGCCCTGAGTATACGCTAGTTTATTGGTTTGAGAAATGGATGAAATCAGAGAGCGTATTAAAAAGTTTAGAAGATATATTAAGATGACTGATGGAGATAAAGTGGCCAGAAGATACTTTATTATGAATTCATTTGATGGAGTAGTCACTATGCTTGGTTTATTGATATCGATGTACTTTACTGGTTTCAATAGTATAGATAGAATGATTACTGTAAGCCTATGTACAGCATTGGCAATGAGTATTTCAGGTATTGCAGGAGCATTCATCGCAGAAAAGAGTGAAAGAGAGATAGAGATAACTGAACTTGAGAGAGCGATGCTTAGTGATTTAAGCCATAGTATTTATGCAGATGCAATTAAATATACGATCATATGGGTTAGCTTTGTGAACGCTGTCTCACCATTAATTGCAACCAGTATTATAATCACACCATTAATGTTAGAACATTTTCACATATTAAATAATAGCCCAGTATACTCGGTGATAATAGCATTAACATACCTATTTATACTAGGAGTTAAACTAGCTAAAATGACCGGTAAGAATATGCTGATAGGTGGATTAAAAATGATAGCTATAGGCATTCTGACTGCATTAATCTTAATAGTATTGTTAAGGTAGTAAGATGAAATGATAACTCCTGCATAATACATTTTTATAAAGGCTTAATAGATGCAATATATTGGTGAGAATTAAAATTGGATAAACGTAGTAGAGATATTAATCCAAGAATAAAGCATCTAACACTTGATGTCTTAAAACCCCACCACCCAAATATAGTTGAATTATCTAAGGAGATTAGTGCTAGAGTGAGTGGTGTTGAGAAGGTAGTATCTGAGATTATAGAAATCGATCAAGATACTGAAAGCGTTAAAATGGAGGTATATGGTTCAGATATTGATTTGAACGGCCTTATAGAGACTCTTAAGAAAATGGGTGCCTCACTACATAGCATAGATGAAGTAACGATAGAGAATAGTTAGTTATTAAACACTCTTATAATTAAATATGGCTGATGCTGATACCACTAGGGTTTTAAATATACTCCATCCCAGGCTTAGAGATTTAATTCTAGAAAGAGGGTTTAAAAGGCTCACAGAACCACAGATTAAAGCATTTCCTTACATCCTGAGAGGTGAGAATGTATTAATCGTAGCACCTACCGGCTCTGGGAAAACTGAGGCTGCATTAATTCCAATTTTAAATCGGATGATTGAGAATCCATCTAACCCTATCCAACTGTTATATGTAACACCTTTAAGAGCATTAAATAGAGATTTAATCTCTAGAATTTTATGGTGGGCCTCTAAGCTCGGCTTTAGAGTAGCAATTAGACATGGAGATACAGCTATTAGAGACAGAAGAGTTCAGAGATTAATGCCACCCGACATACTGATTACAACTCCTGAAACATTTTCAATATTAATGAATGCAAAAGTATTTAGAAGACATTTAGCGAATGTTAGATATATCATTATTGATGAAATACACGAATTAATTGCTAGTAAAAGAGGTGCTCAATTAAGTATAAACTTAGAGAGGTTAGCAGAGGAAGTTGGTAGAATTCAAAGAATAGGGTTATCAGCAACTATAGGATCTCCTGAAGAAGTATTAAAGTTTTTAGTAGGTACTAATGGAGATGGGGTTATAATTAACGTAGATATTACTAAGAAAATAGATATAGATATAGAGTATCCTAAAGCATGTGAGAAGGATGTTGAGAAGGCATCTGAGTTATATACGTTTCCTGATGTAATAGCCCGAATTAGAAGAATTAATGAATTAGTTAAGAGACATAGATCAACATTAATTTTTACTAATACGAGACCGATGGCTGAAGTACTAGGTAGTAGGCTTTTCCTTTACGATAATACTATCCCAATACAAGTCCATCATGGATCATTAGGTAGGGAGATAAGACTGAGGATTGAGGATATGCTTAAGAGAGGTCTTATTAAAGCGGTAGTATGTACTTCGTCGCTTGAGTTAGGGATTGATATTGGAGATATAGATCTAGTGATTCAATATAATTCACCTAGGCAGGTATCTAAGATCATACAGAGAGTTGGGAGAAGCGGTCATTGGATTGAGAGAGTCTCTAAAGGAGTTGTAATTGTTCAAGAACCAGATGATGCTCTTGAAGCTATAGCTATAAGAGATTATGTATATAAAGGTTTTATTGAACCAGCCAGAGTGATTAATAAACCATATGACGTCTTACTACATGAATTAGCAGGTTTAATAATTGTAGATAATTCAATATCCCTCGAGGATCTTTATAAAATGCTTAAAAGAAGCTATGTTTACTCCAACCTAAAGCTAGACGAGCTTAAGAATGTAGTTATGTTCGCATCTAGTCTTCAACGTAAATATATCAAGTTTATAGAGGATCAAGACTTAATCGTGAAACCTAGAAATGGTAGAGAGCTATATGAATACTACTATAGCATTCTCTCTATGATACCTGAAGTTAGACAGTACGTTGTTGTAAATGAGGAAACCAATGAGTTGGTTGGTGTTCTTGATGAAGAATTTGTTACAGGGTATGGGATGCCAGGAGTAAAATTCGTTATGGGTGGTAAACCTTGGATTATAGTACAAGTATTTAAGGATAAGGTGTATGTTAAACCTACCGATGATTATTTTGGTGCTATTCCAAATTGGGTTGGCGAGGAGATACCAGTACCATATGAGGTAGCGAGAAAAGTAGGAGAGTATAAGAGATTATTTATAGAAGAGATTAAAAGACATAATGACTTTGATAGAGCGGTTGATAAATTAGCTAGCGTATTAAACATATCTAAAGACCTTTTGAAGAGGATATACAGATCTATATATGACGCATTATCATCTAATACTCCAATACCTACTGATCGAGATATCGTCATTGAGGAGCTTAAAGACGACAGAATTATAATTCATATTCACGCAGGAACTTTGATAAATAGAACATTAGCTGGATGTATATCATGCATTATATCAGATAGTATTGGATGTCCGATTAGATGCTCAAGTGATCAGTATAGGATTTTTATCTGGGGTTCCGGAATAAGTATAACCGACATATTGAATACGCTTAAAAACATAAGTGAAAAAGAATTTACGCAATACTTACGAAAAACAATCGAGGCTAGCAGAATTTTTAAATGGAGGCTTATCCATGTAGCTAGGAGAATGGGAATAATCTCCAAGGAAGAAACATTAGATAGAGATATAGCTGATATATTAGTTAGAAATCTTAAAGGAACTCCAGCATATGATGAGGCATTCAGAGAATGCATATTTAAAGACTATGATTTAGATGGGTCTCTGAAGATTCTTAAGATGATAAGAGACGGCAAGTTTAGGATATATACTGTGAAGGGACCAACACCATATACATTAGAGTATTTAAAACTTCATGAAACTAGATTTAAGGAGATATATTTAGATAGAGTTAAAATGATCCAAATACTATCTACTAAAGCTAAGTTATTAAATACCATTAGAACTTTCGCATGCTTGAACTGTAAGAATGTAGTATGGGAAGCTAGAATAATAGATTTAAATGATGAAGTAAAGTGCCCAGAATGTGGAAGTAGACTTATAGGATTAACACGTAGATTGCCGCATGAGGTTGAAGAGGTATTAGAATTATCTAAATATAAATCGGATCAGACTAAGAAAAACCCAATCTATAGAGAATTAAAGAGGACTGCAGAACTAATATCTAAATATGGTAAGGTTGCAGCATTTGTACTTGCATCTAATCTAAGTATAAGCGATGTTAAAAAGATTCTATCTTATGAGTCTAGAATTAACAATAAGCTAATATCTTTAATTATTGAGTTTGAGAAGAAGAGCTTTCTGAAGAGGAGGCATTCTCAGCTTTAGATCCAATTAGTAGTGCAGTTAGCTTTTGAAAGTCGATTTCTAAATATGATCTTAATCCTATCTCAAGCATATTATCTCTTTCTCTGAGATAACCTAATCTTATAAACTTATCGATAACACTCTTAATCCTCCACTCTGGAAACTTCTCAATTAATATCTCTTCAACATCCTTCCTCAAAGCTTTACCATTACCCGCCAATATCATTCCAATACATGATATTAAGATCGCCATTTCATCGATCCTCCAACCATAGGTCTTAATATTATGTATGGTATCTCTGTACTTAGGTCTAACAACATAATATCTGATCTTACCGGCTGATTCATCCGGGACTTCTACACATCTAACCTCTAGATCAAGTTGAGATAGAAACTTGTTAAACTCATCGATTACAGCTTCATAATCCCTACCAATGTACTTTTCAAGCTCCCAATCTCTAACCCCCGGATATTTATGCCTACGGAAGAATAATAAATGTGCGAGTCTAGCGAATTTTATCTTCTTATCTATCCTCATTTTTTAATCACCAATGCTAGTGATGCATCACCTTTAATTCTTCTATCTGCAGGCTTAATTTCAACTCTTCCAGTCCATCGATCGATTTTAACATCTACATACCCCTCAGTAATGAGATAGCTTAATGTATATGCTCTCTCGATACAGTTACCCATTTCTATAAATCTATAATAGTCGATGTATTTCCCTCCCGAGTAATTTACTAATTCGTTAAATAACTTCATCATTCTAGACTTAATATCTTTATCAAGCTTATAATATTCAGCTGACTCTAAAGATCTTATAGTAGATACTCCTCCTCTCTTAAGTCTTCTCTCATATAATGGCTTTAGATTCTCAAAGTAAAGTACCACCTCCTTAATATCATCAACAGTTAATGCCTCTATAGATGCAATCGGACTCCATACCTCCTCAAATATCCTAGCTAACTCATTAACATTCGACTTTAAAATCTTAAGTTTAATCAATACCTTATCAAGATATAGTCCTAACCCCATCCTTCTTAAGCATTCGCTTTGAAGTTCCAAAATAGATATCAGTCCATTTAACGCTCTAATATCTTTAATTAAGTATTTCTCGTAATCAACATTATCAAATAATTTACTAAGCTCTTTAATATACCTACCTACATCTATATCTAATGGGTTTATAACGCCCTCTGACGCTTTACGAGTTAAATCTATAATTCTATCATATAACTCGTCTAAACTAACTTTAGAATTACTCATATTCTCACGCTTTAACCGAACTAATTAGTGACACACCCTTAACCTTCTGAACAACTATAATATGTGCATCCTCAACATCTTTAGGTATATATCCAGGAGTTACTATTATGTATTGATCACTTCTACCCTTCATAACATTAATTAAATACGATAGGATAGCCTCTCTATTTCTAGGATCCATATGTATATCAAATTCATCTACAATTCTAAATGGAGATTTGACATATTGCTGTAGAGCTAGTAAGAAAGCCATGATTGCTGTAGTTCTCTCACCACCACTTTGAGTATATGCATCTAGTATTGACGGCTCTATACCACCATATCCAACATATAATTCTAATGAGGCATTATAAATATCATCTATATTAGTAACTCGAGCATACCCAGATCCACCTAGCCCATTTAAAATCTTATTATACTCTTTTGAAACCTTCCCAATATAATTCTGAATAATGTCCTGCCAATTTTTAATCCTTCTTTTAAGTTCTTGTTCAGCACATTTTCTATCCTCGATAATTTTATTCATTCTAGCCTCTAATTCGGAGTATAAGTCCTTATAGTATAGATATGTATCTTCTACACTCTCATCAACATCCTTATATAACTCTAATTTAGCCTTAATACTTCTGATCTCAGCTAATATATCCTGCTGATTCCTCACATAGCTAGGCTTACTACCTAGTTGAGAGGCTTCAAACCTTAAGTCTCTCAATTCAGATTCAAGCCTATCTATAACACTTTTAAGTTCCCTAATTCTACTTGTCAAAACCGAGATCTTATATTCTGTTATAGACTCCTTGCCTCTCTCCACTCCATATCTGCTTTTAAGTAGTTTAATAGTATCTAATTTATCTGCAAGGTAATCTCTAAGCTTATATCTAGCTATATTGTCTATGATATTTGCAGATAGTATATTATCGAATGTAAGCATTAGGTCTTCGATACATTTATTAAACTCCTTATCTACCTCATTGATTAAATGTTTTATCCTCATTAACTCAATATTTAGATTATGAAGATCTTCCTCAGCTTTACTAACCTCATCTTTAAACTTAGCGAGCTCATACTCTACTTTAACAACTTTAGACCACGCATACTCTAAATTCAACTCATCTAATCGCTTCATTAAATTCCTCTTCTCAAGTAATCTATCATACTTCTTTTTAAGCTCGTCTAGAGCATTTTTAACATCACTCAGTTTAGATTTAACCTCAGCCTCTTCCCCACTAATTCTTCTCAATTTCTCTATCGAATCTATAATCCTCTCTCTATACTCGCTAATACCTAGGGCTTCTTCAAACATTTTAAGCTTCTCAACACCAGATATATATCCGAATTCTTCAATCATATTCTGATGCATTATGATAAGCATATTATCTGGATTTATACCAACACGCCTCAATATTCTCGATATTTCGGCTTTAGTCGACGCTCTATAATTCAATTGGAAGATGTACTGACCATCTCTTCTTAAAATCCGAGATATGATTAACTCATCTGTCTTGATACTTGGAAATGGTCTCCTGCCATCTAGAGGGCTATTATCTAATACTACTGATACGTATGCATAATCCTTACCTCTTCTAATTAAGTCTGATAATCTTCTAGATCTTTCAGTATGGCTCTGACCTAATGCTACAGATATAGCTAATAAAATACTAGATTTACCAGCACCATTAGGACCGGTTATTATATTAAGACCACTTTTAAATGGAATTCTACAATATTCATATGACATGAAATTTTCCAAAATAACCTCCTTAATCCTAGTACTCATCCTCTTCATCTAAATCCCCACTATACTTGATTTTCTCAACCGGGTATTCATCATATAGTTCTCTCCTCCTTGCTTCAAGAATATTAATATTCTCACCCATGAATTCAGCAGCAGTAACAAATCTATTTATATCCCCATCTAACTCACTACCAATCTGACTAATATACTTATTGTACTCTAAATCCCTCATGAAATGATGATCAAGTATGATGTATCTTATGAAATCTAATCTAGATATTACACTTAATCTAGTAAGTGAATTTCTAAGTAAATCCTCGCTATATCTCCTACCAAGCATATAAGTCATAGGTCCATCTAAATACATTATGTTCGGTTCATACCTCATTATAAATGAAATAACAGTATCATCTAACACTCCCTCAATATCGCTTGTATATAGCATACTTAATGATGATGTTCTAATTAAAACCATAACTACATACCCCAGCTTTGGATTCGGACCATGCTTAACTGGTTCCGAGAAGATAATTTCAGTATCTCCAAAGATGAAAACCCTATTATCAGCAATTTCAACAGTAGGTTTGGATAATAATTCATTAAGTCTATGAAGAAAGAAAGCACTTCTTCTGATTTGACTAGGATTTATATTTGATTTATAATCCTTTAAGATTAGAAACTTATCACTATATATATCTTCAAGACATTCCTTCGGATTATAATGATCATAGTGATAATGCGTTATTATAATTATATCAGACTTTGATGCATACTCACATATATTTTTCCATCTCCTCTTCCTCTCATTAATCTCTATAGGATGAGGAGGGAGGCCGTATCTCCTAGGTCCTAAGGCAACACCAGGATCTATAAATACCTTAACATCCCTAGTCTCAATATATGTAGCCATACTCCTAACGCCCATAGAATCAGAGGATAGAAATTTAATTCTCATTCCTAGACTTAAATAGAGTAATTAGGCATTTAAAGTTAGATAAAGTTTATCTGTAACTAGCTCATTGTTTAGAATTGATATAGATAGCCCCGTCGTCTAGCGGCCAAACTCCATTAGGGCTAGGGATGCCGGGCTCTGGATCCCTCCGATGTGGGAGGGGTGCCCCGGAGATCGCGGGTTCGAATCCCGCCGGGGCTACCACTAGGTATATCTATATGATTGCGTTTAGAGGTAAAATCTTAAGATTTAATCTTTAATTGTGAGGTTGTCTTTAAGTTTTTCTGACTTTATATTCTTCGTATATGTAGAAGATTAGCCCGATGGCTATTAGTATCATAGTTAACATATTGATATATTGAGACCAGTAGTATCTATATATTCCAATTTTAATAATATCCTTGGATGCCTCCTCAATTCTAATCTTATACATACTAAGTAGATTCTGTTGAATTAGATATGGTGTTGAGTAATTTAAATCCTTTGCTGTATATCTATATAATAGGAGTGTAGTATTTCTTCCATTAACCTCTAGGTTGACTTTAGTGAGGTTATAGAGGGGTCTCTCTATTATCTTACTATCATTAAGTAATAGTACCTTATTATTCGCTATGTAGGTTGATGAATTTAAGTATTTAATCGGTATTGGTTTTTCAATACTCTTAACTTCTAATATATTTGCATACTCTACGTATCCTCCTAGTAATACGGGAGCTAGTATTAGTATTATCGATATTGCTATTAGAATCTTACTAAGTTCAACCTTAACATTTAATAGTATTTTTAATCTCCACGAAATTAGTATTGTAGATATCGCTACAAGCAAAAGTATGATTAATGTATTTAAGAGTAGCAGGTAATAATCGAGTATTAAAAACGCTAATACGAGCACTATTAACGTTAGTGAAATACCATGGAGTATATAGAAGTTTCTCTTGAATTTAATTATAATGTTAGATATTACTGATACAGACAATCCTATGACTAATAAGGAGTATAATGCTTCTAAATTAGCAAGATTAGGTCTTACATGTATTTGTCCAAACGAGTAGTATATTGATAAGTTTAAAGCAGCCATAAATGATAGTATGATAATTATAATATAGGCTAATGCACCTGAACCTCTAATGAAATACTCGGCATCCTCAGAACCCCAAGGATAAAAGAACTTTCTAAATATCTCTGTCGTTATTCCTATCCATGCAAATATTGATGTAACTATAAATATTGCAATGAATGTCTTTAAATTAATTGCATTAAATATGTCTAAAACAACTTCTGGTTTTAAATATGATATTGAGAGAGCAGATATTGTAAGTAGAGTGTATGATGAAAACGGATGACAGCCTAAAATCCTGACTTTAGTTAATGCTTTTGACCCTCTATAGAATAATATAGATGAAAGAAAACCAATGAATAAGACATCATATATAGTTGGATAATACGTTAATTTGCCAATTAAAAAGATATATTTAAATGCTAGATAAAGTAAATAACTTAATGATACAGTTATGGATGCAATTATAAGTAGATATTTACTAACATTGTCAATGATCTTTAAATGGCGAATCCAATGCCCTATTTCGATACTTGATAATAGTATGAAAATTGATGTAGAGAATATTAGTAGTAGTGCTGAAAGTATTACTAACGGGTTATCTAGTAATGGATATACTCCGTTGCCATTCACTAGGTTAGTTTTAACATGTGTTATTCTTTCGATAGGATGGACAATGAACCATGATAGATATAGTGATGCTAGAATTAAAGAAGCAACATATAATGATCTTCTAAACACATTATTTCTGATATAACTGCCATACTTCATACGATATGAGAAGAGTAGTATCGATAGAATAAGTATCTGATAGGTAAATGGAATAACATAAATACTCGTAATTAATATATTGAGGATTTCTACTCCCCTATCTAAGTATTGGAATACGTAGTTATATTTAAAATCTAATGTAAGCATAGGATATATAATTATAATATATTGAACTAACGAGAATATTAGGATTATGAAGATCAAGATTTTTTCTAGAAATTTCCTCTTTACACTATAAGTGCTTATTA
>CAZHBK010000018.1:0-15359 GCA_964530465.1 uncultured Nitrososphaeria archaeon
ATATAGTATTAATAAACATCTACTAGATCTAGCTGTAAAGAGAGATGTAGTAGAGGTGAGAGATGAATTTATATTCTTTACAAATAGAAAGCTACCTATTTTTAAAGCAATTGTATGGAATCTAGTACCATATATACCCGGGTTCTCAGGTAGGGATGATGTTGGATTAAATATTGTTAGGAAGGCGGGTATTAGAATTAGAAGGCGTGATGGCAGTTTTATGACAGTTGAAGATTTAAATGATGAGGAGAGGGAGAGATTACTCGGTATAATACTACAATATGTTAGTAGTCTCGGTATTCAAGGTATTAAAAGTGATGACTTTATAACTAGAACTTACATATTAAAGTTAGAGGATAACCCATATCTAAAGACGACGGTTGACTTCTCCAATTTAGTTAGTGCATGTGGTAGAATGGATAGAGAAGCTATAGGAATTGTATTAGCTGCTGGTGCTAGAGGGGAGGTATTGGAGGAAGCACTTAAGATATTTGAAGAGAGGAGGAGGATTCTTTCAAAATACCTTGAGTATGCTGAGAGTAATATAAGAGTCTTAGATGGATTAATCGCGGTCATTGATTTTAGAGGTTTAGAGTTTAATGTTAAATTCTCAGGTACAATATCCACGATCTTCTCCAGAGCATTACCATACCTAGATAAGATAATAATCGTACTTGCTGAAGATCCAATTGATAAGAGTATTAAGATATCTGCACGAGCACCTAAAGAACTTGTATCTAAAGGCTTCAATTTAGCAATCGTTATGAAGAAACTAGCTGATCTACTCGGTGGTAGAGGAGGAGGGCATAATGTAGCAGCAGGTGCTTCAATTCCAATTGAAAGATCTAATGAGATTATAGATCATCTTGTCAATATTATTAAAAGTAGGTTGAAATGATAGAAGTATATGGAGAATGCATTTATGAAATTAAAGTATCATCTAGGAGAGACATATATGCGATTATAAACTCACTTAAGCCAGATAACGTAGGTATAGGTGATAACATCAAGATCGAGATCTATAGCGAGGATTTAGAAAATAGAGTCTTAATAGTGGTTAAATTTAGTAACTGTAAGCTATCAACACTCCTTCATACATTAGAAGATCTACTAAGGTGTCTCTCAGTCTCCCTCAAAGCAGTAGGTGTTAGGTAGTTAACCATATTAGTTTTAGGCATAATAGCTCCTTTATTTTGTAAGATTTAAAAGGATGTAGTATCTTATCTATATAGCAGTAAGCTTGACTAACTAGCCTGAGGGATTGATATGGTTCGTGCTGGTAGAGCTAGGGCTAGAAGGGGTAAGAGGAAGTATTATATAACTGTGAGAGCTCCAGATGTATTAGGAGGTATGTTATTACATGATGTAATAGCTACAGATCCAAAGAATTTAATAGGTAGGACTTATGAAACATTACTAGCTGATCTAACAGGTGATTTAAAGCATCAGTTTATTAAGGTTAAATTTAGGATTGTTAGAGTCGAAGGCGATATTGCCTATACTATCTATATCGGGCATGAGTATTTTAGAGAGTATGAGAGATCACTCGTAATGAGAGGTACTAGCGTTGTTGAAGCTATTAGAGACGTATATACTAAGGATGGATATAGATATAGAATTAGAGTACATGTCTATACGACTAAGAGAATTAACAACTCACGTAAGAAGGCTATAAGGAGGTATGTATTCCAACTATTAGATAGATGGGCTCAGAATACTGATAACGATACATTCATTAAAGATATGTTATTCGGAAAGATCGATGAGGAGATTAAGAAACTCGCTAGGAAAGTATATCCTATTAGAGAGGGAACTGGTATTATTAAGGTTAAGTTAATCGAGATTCCAGAGAGTGAAAAGCAGAAGTTAATGGCTGAGATTAAACAGTAGAGACTACTGATATAACATCATTATCCTCAAGTATATAATCTGCTTTCAATCTTATCTTACGTCTCACATCAATTCCATATAGTAGATGCTTTCCAAGATCCTCATGTATTAAGTATGCAAACTCCCTCAAAGTAGTCCCCCTCTTAACTAGGAATGCATCTGGCAATACCCTACCCTCACCATTAGTTAGTTTATTTGGATCTTTAACTGGATATACAACTATATATCTTAATACATCTAGAACACAGTAGTTGATTAATTTCTGAACTCCAGTACCACCATATCTATTAAATACCTTATCTCTAATTATCCTAATCGCCTTCCTATATCTATCGTCTAACTTAGATTCATCTAAAACCTTAAAATCATCATCACCCGGTAGGTAATCTATTATTTTCTCAGATGCTAACTTCCTCAATATATATTCTGATAAAGCGCTTATTGGGATTACATTGATTTTATGCTCTTTCATCCTCTTAATATTATCATATGCTATATCTATATCGATTTTATTAGCAGCAATTACAATTGGCTTATCTATACTAGTGATACATTTTATAAAGTTTAAAATCGCATCTTTATTCCATCTACTTATATCAGCTGTAGATGCCTCTGAGACTAATTCCAAGCAGTTTTTAATCGTAGCTAATTTAAATTTTAATCCTGATAACTTTGAGTATAATGCTTCAGATGGATCTACCCTCCGTAACTTAACTGATTTAATAATATCATTCCAGTGTTTATCTAAAATCCCATATATCCAATATAATATCTCTCTCTCAAGAAATCTAACATCTTCGATTGGGTCGTGAGATCCTGGAGGTATAGGTCTCCCTTCAATGTCGGTTGAGCCAGATGCATCTACAACATGTATTAATAATTCAGCCATACTGATCTTACTTAAGAATTGATTACCTAATCCCCTTCCTTTCCATGCGTCTGGAACTAAACCAGCCGTATCTATTATTCTAATAGGTATAAATCTATTACCGTTAATACATAGTGAGTTAACTGGGTTATCTTTAACATTAAACTCTCTACAGACACATCTCACTCTGACATATGCTACTCCAACATTAGCATCGATTGTAGTAAATGGATAGTTTGCTGTAGGTACGTTAGCCAATGTTAGAGAGTTAAATAATGTTGATTTTCCACAATTAGGCTTACCTACGATTCCAATCTCAACAACCATAGATTACACCTATTGAGGACTAAATCTAATTATTTTAAAGGTCTAGTAAATAATTTATAGTAGGCTAAACCTCTAATATTATACTCGCTCTATAGCCTCTAACAGCGATAATATAATTTATAGTGGGATGAAAGGATTATGAAGATTTTAATCACAGATCCAGTATATGACTATCTAATAACCCAGCTTAAGAATAGAAACTTCAAATATAACTACAGACCTGGCATCTCGCGTGAGGAACTCCTTAAGATAATCTCAGATTACAATATCGTAATTGTCAGAGGTAGGACTAAGATAGATAAAGAGGTATTAGATAAGGCTACATCATTAAAAGCAGTTATTAGATTTGGAGTAGGATTAGACAACATCGATTTAGAGTATTGTAAGAAGAAGGGAGTTAAAGTATTTAATACTCCTGAAGCCTTCACCGAGGCTGTAGCTGAATTAACTATTGGATTAATGATCGGTATTTTAAGAGGTTTAGGTGAGGCACATCGATTCATGAAGAAGGGTATGTGGGAGAAGAAGAGGTTTTATGGGTATGAATTATATGGTAAGAATATAGCTATACTCGGCTTCGGTAGGATTGGTAGGAGGGTTGCGGAACTCTTAATGCCATTTAACGTAAGTATTATAGCATTTGTTAGGAGGCCGATTCCAGATAAATACATTAAGATGGGGGTTAAATATACATTCAATCTTATGGATGCTGTTAGAGATGCAGATATAATTACAATACATCTACCATTAACAAAGGAGACAGAGAATCTAATTAATTACGATGTAATGAAGATGATGAGGAGGAAGCCATTCATCATTAATACTGCTAGAGGGCGTATTATTAACATGGAGGATTTAAAGAGAGCTCTAATAGAGGGTTTGATAAGTGGCGTTGCTTTAGATGTATATTATATTGAACCATATAGTGACTATGAGTTACTAAAGCTTGACAATGTATTCCTAACGCCTCATATCGGTGCACAGACGTATGAGGCTAATATAAGAGCATCTAAAGAGGTAATTAGAATTCTAGAGGAGATCAAAGCTAAAAGTTAATAAGTTAGATCTATTCATTATATTGAAGAGCTTGGTGATATGGATGGGATTTTACAAGTATCTAAGATTGACGTGGAGGAGGATATGGAGAGATCCAGAATTAAAAAGCTATCTAACGTATAAGAGGATGCAGTGGAGGAGGGAGGGTACTATAGTTAGGATTGAGAGACCTAGTAGGCTTGATAGAGCACATGCCTTAGGGTATAGAGCTAAGCAGGGGTATATTGTAGTAAGAGTTAGGGTTAGGAAGGGTGGATTGAGTAAGATCCCACCGACATTAGGTAGGAGGCAGAAGAGGATGGGTATATCAAAGATTAAGAGGCAGAAGTCTATGCAGGAGATTGCTGAAGAGAGAGCTCAGAGGAAGTATAGGAATATGAGAGTATTAGGATCCTACTATGTAGGTGATGATGGTAAGTACGTCTGGTATGAAGTAATATTAAGGGATGAGCATCATCCAGCAGTTCAATCTGTTAAAAGTTAAAACCCCTGCCTTATAGGGTTAATAGGTTTGATAATCTCCCTTAATACTATTGAAGCGTAAGAACCCTTATCTAATCTAAACCTTAATACTACCTCACGTTCATTCATCCTAGTAATTCTAAACCTCCTAACCTTCAGTAGTAATGGTCTAAACTCTACATAGAATTTAAAATAAGGGTATATCCTCATATAAAACGACTTAATATCTATACCTTCCCTACTCAAAATCTTCTCATAAATATCATCAATCCATGTATTACCCTCAAGTAGGTAGTTAAATCCGATTAATGGAGCTAAAGGTATTGTATTCATAGTATTCCGACATCTGAATATATGATTATTAGATATATAGTAGTCGCCGTCTATACATACATCTAATGGTAGTCTATTTAGAATTCTAAAACTAGTAATTAAGTTGAATAGATATGCCCTATACGCGTCAATATAAAGTCTTAATATATTCTTTGGAATAACTCTAACTGCATCTTCATAAGAGCATCCGGAGCATAATCTCCTTAAAATACTCCTCTCGAGTTTAAGATCTTTAGGGATTATATCTAATGCCTTACAGTAATCTACTTTCGATGCTCTAACCCTCCACACTCTATGATGTTCATCTTCAAGATCCGATGTATGATAGAGTATTGTATCTATAGCTTCTCTATAATCTCCTTTAATCAATGCCCTACCTACCAAATGATTAATTCTTCTGATACCAAACCTCTGATAACCATAGTAATTTGGTAATCTAGATTGAATACATGTGTTAATAATATCAATTAAATCCTCTAGATTATAATCCTCCTGTATCTTAATGGATGTTATGAAGTAATTCCCTACATGTAGTGTTTTCGTAAATATGTCTCTCGTGAATGAGTATTTTAAAGGGTATACCCTACCCATATATAAACTACTTATACATTTCAGATGGCTTGATGGAATTATGATATACTGCCATGCTATAGCGTCTTTATCCTTCAAACCATATAGGAATATCTGGGACTGCTTAATATTACATGTAGCAGATATAACTCTCTTTAATTCAAGTGAGTCAACACCATACTCCTTCCGGATTAAAACCAGTTTATAATCTCCTCTAGGATCTACATATCTATTTAACATCCTCCGGTCGAGTAATTCAATTACCTTAAAGGCATTAGGATCATATTTAATACATGCATTCAACCTAGGCGTCTCTGTAGAATATGTTTTCAAACCGATCAATTGATCTTCTAATGGAGGTATTAAAGTAATTTTAAATCACCCGTCACTTTATCAATTAAATCTACTGGTGCAGGGCCAATACCCAGGCACGTGATGGTTCCTGGTTCTACTTGTGTATATCCCGCATCTCTAATCAATTCATTTATAATTCCTAAGCCGTCAGCCTTCTTCTTAACCTTCATGAGTTCATCGAGATTACTTACTTTAACTACAATCTTAGGCTGACCCTCTCTAAGCCATTCGTATGCATATTCTGGTTTCTCAATTAACGTCTTATAGAATGTAGATACTGCCGCATGAGCAACTTGAGCAGCGAGCTTACCCCTACCCATACTAACATCTCTACGGACTACTATCACCTGCTTATACTTATAATTCCTAATACAGCACATAGCTAGATCGACTACTAGCTGAGAATTATAACTCCAAATACTCCTATATCTGGTAAAATATTAAATCTTCATTATACATTTAAAATCATTGTGGATGGTGTTAAATAGCCTTATCTATTCATGTCAGTCTTTGGGATTACTGAAGTTGGAAATGAGATGTAATGATTACAGTAGTTGGAGCAGGACCTATAGGATTGCTATCGAGTATTCTACTAGCTAGGAGTGGGTTTAACGTAGTAGTATATGAGGAGGATTCTAGAGTAGGCTATCCAGAGCATTGCGCTGGAGTTATTAGTAGGAGGTGTTATAAGCTATATACACGTGTCATAAGTAATCAGGATTTAATATTAACTCGTCTTAAGGGGGTTAGAGTAGTATTAAGAGATGAAGTATATGAATTTAAATCATCAATTACAAAAGCATACGTGGTAAATAGGCCATTATTAGATTACAAACTCTATCTGAAGAGCTTAGACTATAATGTTGACATCAATCTATCTAGGAGGATTTACAAACCATATTACAATCTTATAGATAGGGCAAACCCTAGATATCTAATCGTTGCTTCTGGAGCAAAACAACTATTACTAGATAGTGCAAGTAGTGTTTTACCAGCTATACAAGTTGATATAAAGGCATCTGATGAAATCATACCCGGAGAAGTTGTTGAGATCGGTCTAGTTAAAGAGATTAATGATATGTATTTTACATGGGTTATCCCATTAGGTAATTCAATCTACAGAGTTGGGACAGCATATAGATATAATCCATATAAGAGACTGCTATCATATATCGGTTGGAGGGGGTTTAAAGGTAGGATTATAAGGAGATATAGTGGTTTGATAGTTGATGGAGGGCCTAGAAGGAAATTCATAAATGGTAGGATTATCTACGTTGGTGATGCGGCCGGCCAGAATAAAGTAACTACGGGTGGTGGATTATACTATGGTGCTTCGGCAAGTATACTCCTAGCTAAAGCAATTCAAAACGATAATGTTAGAGTATATGAAGTAGAGTGGAGGAGGATGTTCGATCGTGAGATTAAACTTCAGAAGGTCTTAAGACGTATATTCCTAAGTATTAATGATGGAACCTTAAAGAATATATTTACAATCCTAGATAAAATTGAATTCTTCAATATACTATTACACTTAGGCGATATGGACTACCACTCTACATCGATTATTAAACTGATAATGGATGCTGGTATACTTAGCTATTTAAGAGGCACTAGCTGTAGACTATAAGATTTAAATATTTTAATACTTAATAAGCTCATTTAACATTAGCGTCTAAGTGGGATGGTGTATTAAGATGTCATATGACGTGTATCAACCACCTATATGTACATCATGTGGGAAGACTATAACGGTCTTTGAGAATGCAGCTAAATTCTACTGTCCTAACTGCGGAGAGGTCTTAATATGGAGATGTGAGAAGTGTAGAGTACTTGCAAGACCATATGTATGTCCTAAATGTGGATTTAAAGGACCTTAGAGAGGTGATATTATGGCTAAGATGAAGGTAATTTATAAGATACTTCCATCTGATGTTAGGAAGGAGACTTTAGAAGCAATTATACCTAAGATTAAAGCATTAGAGGATAAATATAATTTCAAGCTTGAATCGTATGCTATAGAGCCTATTGCATTTGGATTAAATTCATTGAAGGTATTAATAGCTGTTGCTGAAGAAGATCAGACTATTCTAGATACGTTGGAGAAGGAGATTTTATCAATTGATGAAGTAGATAGTATTGAGGTAATTGGGATGAGTAGGAGCTAGGATTAATAGAAGTTTTCCTCATTATATTGCCCAACCTATTACACAATATTTTATACCGAACTTCTAATCTAAAATTATTTAGGAGAGCTATGGTTAAGGGGATAGCATTAAGAGTTAAAGAGCCATATCCTAGAGATATAGGCAGGGGTATTGCTAGGATATCAAGGATTGTATTTAATAAACTAGGTATTGAGGAGAGGCATCCAATCCTAATCGAGAAGGATAGTAGGAATGTAGCTGTTGCCTGGGCTCTTCCATTACCACGTGATGAACCTCCAGATATCATTAGAATTGACAAGGAGATTAGAAGGAATGCCGGTGTATCTCTAGATGATATAGTATATGTAAGACCGACTAGAATCTCTACTGCTAAAAGGATTATACTAGTTCCAACAGAGAGACTTGATAATATCGATAGGAGTTTTGAAAATATGATACATAATAAGCTTATGGGTAGACCTCTGATTAAGGGTAATATCGTTAGTATACAATTATTTGGAAGCCCATTATATCTGAAGGTTAAGGGTACGATACCTAGTGGCGCTGTATACATTACTGAAACTACGAGAATTACAATATCAACTAGTATTGCAGCAGGCTTTGATGAGATGGAGGTTAGATATGAGGATATTGGTGGCTTAGATAAGGAGATTGAGAAGATTAGAGAGATGGTTGAACTACCACTTAAATACCCTGAGTTATTCCAGAGATTAGGTATTGACCCTCCTAAAGGAGTAATACTATATGGTCCTCCAGGATGTGGTAAGACATTACTCGCTAAAGCTGTAGCTACTGAGAGTGAAGCTAATTTCTTCGCTATCAATGGACCTGAGATTACAAGTAAGTACTATGGTGAGTCTGAAGCTAAGCTAAGGGAGATCTTTAGAAGGGCTGAGGAGAATGCACCAAGTATAATCTTCATTGATGAACTCGATTCAATAGCTCCTAAGAGGGAGGAGGTTACTGGTGAAGCTGAGAAGAGAGTAGTTGCTCAATTACTCACATTAATGGATGGATTGAAGAGTAGGGGTCAAGTTATAGTTATAGGGGCAACTAACAGAATTGAAGCAGTAGATCCAGCATTAAGAAGACCGGGTAGATTTGATAGAGAGATTGAAATTAGAATACCGGATGAGAAGGGTAGGCTCGAGATATTGAAGATTCATACTAGAGGCATGCCACTTGCAGATGATGTTGATTTAAAATACCTAGCTAGTATTACCCATGGATATACTGGTGCTGATTTAAAGGCATTATGTAGGGAAGCTGCAATGAAGGCATTAAGAAGGTATCTCCCATTAATACAGGATAATATGGATGAGGGGATTCCTCAAGAGATACTCGATAAAATGGTTGTCACAATGAAGGACTTTATGGAGGCATATAAGGAGATCGTTCCAACAGCGCTAAGAGAAGTTGAGATTTCCGTACCTAGAGTAACATGGGATGATATAGGAGGTTTAGAAGATGTTAAAAGACAGCTTAGGGAGGCTATCGAATGGCCACTCAAATATCCTGAGAGATTCAAGAGATTGGGCATCGATCCTCCAAAAGGAATACTACTATATGGTCCTCCAGGTACTGGTAAAACACTCCTAGCTCAAGCTATCGCAAATGAAACTAATATGAATTTTATAGCTGTTAAAGGTCCTGAATTATTATCTAAGTGGGTTGGTGAATCTGAGAAAGGCGTTAGGAGGGTATTCGCTAGAGCTAGAAGTGCTGCACCATGTATTATATTCTTCGATGAAATAGAGGCATTAGTACCATGTAGGGGTACTGATACTACGAATGTAACCGATAGAGTCATTAGCCAATTCCTTACTGAATTCGATGGTATTAGCAGATTAGAGGATGTAATAGTTATCGGAGCAACCAATAGACCTGATTTAATAGATAGAGCCTTATTAAGACCTGGTAGAATGGACTTACTGATTTACGTTCCACCACCCGATCTAAAGGCTAGAGTACATATACTAAAGATACATACACGTAGGATGCCACTAGCTCCTGATGTAGATCTGGGGAAGATTGCTGAAATGACTGAATTCTATACTGGTGCTGATTTAAAGGCATTATGTAGGGAAGCCGCAATGAATGCATTAAGAAGAGATCCAAATACAGAATATGTTACGATGGAAGACTTCCTACTAGCATTAAAGAAGATTAAGCCATCACTAGATGAAGATATAATCGAGTGGTATGAGAACTACGCTAGAAGATTAGAGACTAAACGATTAAATCTACCATCAGCAACTACAGTCTACCTCTAACAGCTATATCTACATTTATAAAACTCAAATTCTAAATATCGAATTAGAGCTAATTAATACCTTTATCCAACTCCTATTTTAGATACTTCTACATAATAGTTGAGAGTACAAACTCATTTAATTTTTTAATCCTAAATATATACAACATTATAGATGTCTATGGATAGTAGTAGATGGAGTATTAGACCCCTACATGTTAAAATATATGATATTGTATCTGAGAGGAAGACAATTAGATATAGTGAATTAATTAGAATGCTGAGAAGTATCGATGCCTCGATTACTGATGATGAAGTAAATAAAGAATTGATGAAGCTTGAGATCTGGGGTAAGATTGATGTTATTACTGAAGGCGCTGGAAAGTTAATTGTATTAAGGGGGTGATTTCTAAATGGGTGTTAATATAAGTCCATTAATCTCTCAATTTAAACACCCGATTAAATTTAGTGATTTAAGGAATAAGGTAATTGCTATAGATGCATATAATGCAATATATCAATTCCTAACTACTATTAGAGATCAGACTGGAAGGCCTTTAAGAGATAGTAGTGGTAGGATTACAAGTCATTTAAGTGGTTTATTCTATAGAAATGTAAATCTACTCAAGGAGAGAATTAAATTAGTCTATGTATTTGATGGTAAGCCTCCAGCTAGGAAGATTAAAGAACTCGAGAAGAGGAAGGTGTTAAAAGAGGAGAGCTATCAGAAATATCTTAAAGCATTAGAACGTAAGGACTATGAGGAGGCTAAGAGATATGCTGCATTAGCAGCTACATTAGAACCATATATGGTTGAGGATGCTAAGAAACTACTCCAACTACTAGGAATACCTGTTGTTCAAGCGCCATCAGAAGGTGAGGCACAAGCAAGCTATCTAGCTATGAAAGGTGATGCATGGGCTGCCGGGTCACAGGATTATGATGCATTCCTCTTCGGCTCCCCTAGAATAGTTAGGAATATTACATTAACTGGCAAGATAAGATATCCGAGTAAGGGAGTCGAAGTTAAACTTGAGCCTGAAGTTATATATCTTGATGAAGTATTAAAATCTCTTAGAATTACTAGAGAGCAGTTAGTAGATATAGCTATATTAATAGGTACTGATTACAATGAAGGTATTAAGGGTATCGGCCCTAAGAGAGCACTTGAATTAATAAGAACATATAAGAGTATCGATAGGATTCCAGATATTAGAAGGATACTTACCAAGGATGAAATTGATGAAATTAGAAGTCTATTCTTAAACCCAGAAGTTACAGATGATTATAAGCTTGAGTTTAAAGATCCAGATTACGATGGTATAATTGACTTCCTGTGTGGAGAGCATGATTTCAGTGAGAGTAGAGTTAAGAAAGCTCTAAATGAACTTAAGAATGCACTTAGTATTAAGGGATTAGATCAATGGTTTAGATAATGTCTAAGATTAGAAGAGATAAAGAGAGATTGATTAAATCATTAATCTGGGAGGGTGTCCTAAAGAGCAGTCATTGTATTGAAGCATTTAAAAGAGTACCACGTGAGAAATTTGTATGGCCTGGTTTTGAAGATGAAGCATATATAGATACACCCCTCCCACTAGGAGATACAGGTCAGACCATCTCAGCACCACATATGGCTGCATACTTAATTGAAGAATTAGATTTAAAACCAGGTCAGATCGTATTTGAGATTGGAACTGGAAGTGGATATCAAGCAGCATTAATAGCTGAATGTATAGCACCCACCGGATTAGACAGGCGTTACTGGGGGCACGTTTATACTATTGAGATAAATGAAGTACTCGTTGAATTTGCTAGGAGGAATCTTATAGAGACTGGATATGGAGATAGAGTTACTGTAATTAGAGGTGATGGAAGTAGGGGGTGGCCTCCAGAATTAGAATCAGAGCTATACGATAGAATAGTAATTACAGCAGCCGCTCCAAGAATCCCAACACCATTAATAAAACAACTTAAGAAAAACGGGATACTACTATCACCAGTAGGCAGGGGATTCCTACAAGACCTAGTTAAAATATATAAGGCATCAGATGGAAGCATATACGAGACAATCCTATTGAAATGCGCATTCGTACCATTAAGGGGTAAATATGGATTCTAGAGAAGACAACATAGCAAGTTATACCTTCAAAGCATACGGCCATCCACTAGTAAAAGCAACACACTACTCAACACTCGAAATAACAAAAGAAGATTATCTAACAGAGAGAGGAACATGCATAATAGCGGTAAAATCCGAGAAAGCATGTAACGACCTACCAGAATATATAAAAAACCTAATTAAAAAAGACAACACAGAAATACACATAATACTAGAAGTAAACGGAATAAAAGACATAATCAAAGCATATGGATCAAACAAACTAACACTAACATCAAACAAGTCAATAGTAATAAGAAAATCAACATATATAGATGATAGAACACTAGCAATAAAAGCAGACAAAGCAGCAAAAGACATAAACAGAAAAATGATACAAAAACTAAAAAACCCAAAAACAACACTAAAAATAACAATAAAGGTAAAAACCTTTTAGAGAGTAAGATGATAGCTGTTAAATAGACTAATCTAATTTATAACCCATTAAATTCATAATCTAAAGAGAAAAGATGATAGAAATCTAGATAAAGCATTTCAATTACTCTAAATCTTATTTACAGCTTTAATACATCTTGAAATGGTGATAATAATTTTTGGGAGATTTATTAAATTTATTAACGTTAATAACGTTAATAATATATAGGTGAGTAAGATGAGTAAGGTTAGAGATGGTGTAGTTATTAAAGTATCTAGGGATGTATATGCTGATTTGGTTAGAGCTGTTGGAGCATATGCTAGTAAATATGGTAGGAGAGTAACTTATTCGGATGTTATAAAGGCTGCATTAAGCAGCGTTCCTGACATAGTTAAGGCCATTGAAGAATATGTTAAGAAGAGGGGTGATGGCTGATGGATGTCCCGACTATAGAAGAATTCGTTAAGACCATAGAAGCCAGAGTTGCGAAGGTAGCATTATCGCCAACCCCAGATACGGAGACCTTACTTAGATTATCTATTCAAGTTCTAGTTGCTGAGAAGAAGATTGAAGAAAAGTTAGAGAAAGCAGTAGGTGTGGAAAGAAAGAAGTTAGAAGAGATCATGTCTAGAACCAGGAAGATAAGAGATAGGATTATAAGAATGTACATAGCCTTAATGCTAAGGGGGGAAAGCAGGCATCCACCAACAATAATGGAGGTGAAACCATGGCCTTAATCTCTGGCGAGGAAATCGCTAAAATACTACTAGATATTGTAAAGGAAGTTAGAGAAAACCCAGAATTTAAATTAGAATGCCTATACAATGCTGGAGCAATACTAGTCGCTATCGGTCTAATAAAGAAAATCTACACACTAAGAACTATCGGAGAATACATACTCGGCACACCATCAAAACTCAGACCATTACTAGCTTACAAATACCAACTACTTGGAGGAATAGGAGAGCTAGAAGAAAAAATAGGAAGGCAGATAGATGCAACACTAAATAAAATACTTGAGATAATCGAAGATATAGCAAACAAGCTAAAAGAAGAACAAGTCTCAGACGAAATCTTCATAAGGAATATGGGCGAACTAGTAGATATATTCTCAAAAACATCCACATTCAGAGAATAACAACAATATAACACGTAAAAACATATATACATTCAACTAAACAATTTTTAGGATAAAAGAAGAGATTTAATAGGATTTCCCTTACTCGAAAATAATACTGAATGTTGTGATCTTCATACCTATTTACTTAAGTCATCAGAATTTACTCATCTCCCTATTATACAACTCCTCTAATACTTTAATCAACTCAATAATCTCATTACATAACTCATTGAATTCATCTCTATCTAGGAAGGAGTGATAGAAGTTTGCATGAAGTTTCTCAGCTCTCTTAAATATCCCTACTAACCTCTCTCCTTCATCAGTCATACTCACTAGGTAGTGTACTGCAAACTGCCTCATCATCTGATGATCCGTTATAGGCTTACCCTTCTCAAGAAGATGTATAGCATTTAATAAACATGATATAACCCCCCATAATGCCTCTCCAGCTTTATCAAAATTCTCACGTAACCTCTCCTCTTCAAAATTCATGAAATATTTTACAGCTCTCTCCCTATACTCCATAGCCCTACATATTATACCCTCAATCATATCTCTACATCTCTCTTAGTATATAGAGGGATCTCAACTCCATCCTTTATAGCTTTCTCCAATCTCACAGAAATTATAAAACCCTTCTTAACCAAGCCATACTCCCTAAGTTCACACCAGTCCACCTTAGTTATAAAGAGATAATCGACAATCAAATGATACAGTATAAAGTGAATCTCCCTCCCCCTAAAAACATCATACTTCCTCCCCTCAAATTCCAAATCCAATATCCTACCCTCAAGAACATCCCCACTACTCAACTCATACGCCTCCGACAAATACGCCGGATCCACAATAATATAAAACCTACTAACCCTACCCCTCAATCAGTCCAGGAGGCGGAGACCACTCACTAACCATCTTATCCCTCAATATCAAAGGTATAACCCTCCCCCTAAGAATACCACCCCAACAACCTTAAAACCCTCAAAAATAATAAATAACCACCACATCCTAGAATAGAGAAAGCATTAATAACCCCCTCCCTAAAACAAGACCAAAAATCCAACCACAAAATCAACACCACAGACAGAAAGACCATACAATCCCAATATACCTCTAAAAATAACAATCAACAACTAGAAGACAAAATACATCCTCAAACACCCCCTAAGGATATAACATTACCCATCTATCAAGTCAACTCAATACCTTCAACACACTCCATGAGTATTTTTTGAGGCGCGGGTCTTTTCCAGCAGGAAATTAGTCTTTCAACACTCTCTATGAGTATGTAGGAGACTACTGTTATGTCTACTGGGGAGAGGACGAAGACTTTCAACACTCTCTATGAGTATGAATAACTCGCTAACGATACTATCTCCATCAATCCTAACATCTTTCAACACTCTCTATGAGTATGTGGTGTTAATTG
>CAZHBK010000019.1:0-15285 GCA_964530465.1 uncultured Nitrososphaeria archaeon
TATGGCTGTTATGGATGTCCCGTTAAATGTATTAGAAATGTTATCTTAAAGATGGGATTATATAATGGTCTTCAAACAACTGAACCCAATTATGAGGCATTATTAAGTGTATTTTGTGGATTAGGTTTATCCAGATATAGTGATATAATAGCCTTATCATATATATGCGATCTATATGGATTAGACATATATGAATTTACATCGATAGCATCATTAATAATCCAGGCATTTAAACTCGGTAGAATTAAACTAAGTAGGGTTATCAAGTTTAATAGTTTAGAATCAGCGCTATGGATTTTAGAATCAATTATTAATGGAGGAGTATTGCGTGAGTTTAAGGAAGGCGTTGGTAATGCATCTAGATTATTAGATTTAGAGGATATCGTATTAGATATCTATAATTCCTCACCACCAAGATACGATCCAAGATATAGTAAAACCATTGCATTACTATATATTCCATACCTCTTAAGTCTCGAATCTAAAGATTTTATCAATCTATGCTCAATAGACTACTTGAATAAATATCACTCATTAGATAATCCAATTGAGTACCTTACTAACTTCGAGGATATATATGTAATATCTAACTCATTAGCATTATGCATACCGATAATACCATATCTCAAATGGAGATTATTACAGGATATTATTAGTGATGTGCTAGCTTTAGATTATGATATTGAATATTTAAGAGGTATATCTAATGAGATCTTGAGATTGAAGTGGAGTCTTAATAGAAATACAGTTTTATCTAAGCTGGAGCAGATCTTTAATTCAAGATTTTTCAGTGAGGGATTTGAAACTTTGAATGGTAGTGTATATAGATTGGATTCTGAATGGTTTCGTAATATGCTTAAAGAATATCGTATATTTAGGGGTTTATGAAGTTGACATTTGTAATTAAGGTGGTTTGATGTATGGATATTGGTATAAGACGGGTATCTTAAGATATAAGGCTACGTTAGCATTACTAACTATAAATACCATATTCTACATAGTGGAGTCGATACTTAGTGGTAATCCATTCTACATAAGTGATAACGTCTTAGCTATACTTGGTCAGTATAATATACTTGTATTAAGGTATAAATGGTGGTGGCAGTTAATTACATCAATGTTCGTACATTTAAACATAGGGCATTTCCTAATTAACATGTTCTTCTTATACATTCTATGTATCGATTATGAGAGATTATTTGGACAAGGTTCTCTAATACTAACTTATTTAATATGTGGATTATCTGGAAACCTACTAACACTATTATTCTACCCACCATATACAATTAGTGGTGGCGCTAGCGGCGCATTATTTGGTATCTTTGCAGCATTAATCGTCTTCGGAGGTATTATAGGTGGTAATATTAAGATGATGTTAGCTTATGGAGTATTAATATTTGTCTTGAATATGGGTTTTGGGATAAATGTATTTGCTCACTTTGGAGGTTTTGTAATTGGAGCATTAATCGGATATTATTATGCTAGGAGGGCTAAAGGATATTATACGGTAAGAACATACTATTACTGAATCACTAATGAGGTGTTTTGAGAGGATTAGAGATAGAAGTTTAAAATACGTCATCGGCATTGATGGTGGCGGTAGTAGGGCTAGAGCAGTGCTCTATAGTATTAACTTGGGTAAGACTGTAGATTATAGTATATCTGGATCATTAAACTATCATAATATCGGTTTTGAGAATGTAATTCACAATCTAAACTCTCTACTTAACAAGTTTAATAAATATGTTGATGAATCTCTAATCGTACTTGGATTAGCTGGTTTAGATTCTAAATATGATTGGGATATCTGGATTGAATACCTCGATAGAAACTATAGAAACTATATCTTATGCCATGATACACATATAGTCTTATATGCTGGATCTAGGGGTAAGCCGGGTATTGCAGTCATATCTGGGACTGGATTTAATGCATATGGATGGGATGGGTCTAGAGAATACTATTCTGGTAATTGGGGTTATAAAATTGGAGATGAAGCATCTGGTTATTCAATTGGTAGGGAGGCATTAAGAGCAGTAGTAAGGTATTTTGATGGTAGAGGCTCTAAAACACTCCTAGCAGATAGAATATTCGGATTCTTAGAGTTAAAGGATTTCAATGATTTGATAAACTGGATTTATAATGCAGATGTAAGGGATATAGCCGAGCTATCTAAACTGGTATGCGAGCTTGTAGACTACGATGATACTGCAAGGAGTATTATAGAGTATGCTGTTAATGAAGCAGTATTAAGTATTTATGCAGTTTCAAAGAGGATGGGGTTGAAGACGGGAGTCTACTATACTGGTGGTGTATTTAAATGTAAATTATATAGAATGTTATTTATATCTAAGCTCTCTACTGATTTCAAAGAGGTCGTTTGGATTAAGGAGCCGGTATATGGAGCTGTATTACTAGGTGTTGATAAGCTAACTAGATAACTCTCTTAGACATAATTACGCTAGTATTATATATGTTGCACGTTATAATTTAGTTCCAATCATAATATATAAGTTGTGATAGCATTATACGGTGTCCGTAATGTTTGAGAAGTATGCTAGTAGGTTTTCGGAGGCTGATATTGCTAAATTCATACTTAAATATGGTTTATCAAGGATTGAAGATTATATTAAAGCAGATGTCGTAATTGTGGGAGCAGGTCCTTCAGGACTTACAACAGCATATGAGACTTCTAAAATGGGTTTGAAAACGATAGTATTAGAGCGTACATTAGGTATTGGGGGTGGTATTAGAGGTGGTGGAATGCTTATTCCATCTGCAATAGTAGAGGGTGATGAAGCAATTAAGTTTTTCAAGGATATAGGTGTTAAGTTGAATAGAATTGACGAAGATTTATATGAAGTTAACCCAGTTGAAGCAATGCTTAAGATAGCTGTTAAAGCAATTGATCAAGGAGTGCTTATCTGGCCCGGTATTATTGTAGAAGATGTTATAATCTCTGAGGAGGGTAATTCTATAAGAGTTAGAGGAGTTATGATTAACTGGACTACGATATTCGAAGCCGGATGGCATGTAGATCCATTAATGATAGAGTCTAAAGCAGTAGTAGATGCTACAGGTCATGATGCAGATGTAATTAAAATTGTAAGCAGGAGATTTCCAAAACTCAAGATTGAAGTACCAGGCATGTCTTCAATGAATATATGGATGGGGGAGGAGCAAGTTGTTATGAGATCAGGTAGGGTATTGAAGGGATTATACCTCGCTGGTATGGCTGTAGCTGAATTATATAATACTTATAGGATGGGGCCTGTATTAGGGGGAATGATATCATCAGGTCTTAAAGTAGCTAGAGAAATTATTAAAGATCTTAAGGGAATGTAATTAATATGAGGCTTTATGAATTTAAAGATAGCTATTGTAGGTCCTGGAGCTATAGGTACTTTAATAGCATACTCGGTTTATAAAGCAGGATATACACCTACGTTAATAGCTAGAGATACTACCATTAGGGATCATATTAAGCTACGTGGATGTAGTATTGTAAGATCGGGTGTAGAGTATAGATTCGATGCTAATATAATTTCATGGCATGATAGATTAGATAGATACGATATTATATTTGTTGCTGTTAAAGCATATGATGTAGATAATGCTATTAGAGGTCTTAAGAGTATCACACATGAGGATTCGATAGTTATATCATGCCAGAATGGTATTGGATCACTTGAAGCAATTGAATCAATTGTGGGAAGGGGTAGATCTGCGGCAGCTGTAATATCATACGGAGCTATTAAATTAGATTATGGTAGGTCTGAGTTAAAAGGTATCGGTGAGATCATTCTTGGTTCTAGAGCTGGGTTATCAAGTAAGATTTATAAATTAAGGGATATACTCTCTAGGGGTGGTTTAAACATTAAATTATCTAGTAATATCGATGGTTTTAGATGGGTTAAAACGCTTATTAATGCAGGTATTAATCCTGTAACCGCCATATTCAATGCTCCTAATAAGGTAATACTCGATATTCCTGAAGCTCGTGAAATTGCGGAAGACGCTGTCTCAGAGGGTCTTAAGATAGCATCCAAACTCAATATCGAATTACCATGTGATCCAATTAGAGAGATGTATAGAATTGCTGGGTTAACTGCGGAGAATTATTCATCGATGCTTCAAGACTTATTACATTATAAACCTACTGAGATTGATTATATCAATGGTGCTATAGTTAGATTTGGCAGAAAGCTTAATATTCCAACACCCATAAATCAATTCTTGATTAAAGCTGTTAAGGGGTTGGTTAGATGGAGAAGAAAATCACTATAACTACATTCCTTAAGAAGAAGGAGTCTGGAGAGAAAATCGTAATGATAACTGCATATGACTATCTAACTGCCAGACTCGTTGATGAAGCTGGTGTCGATGGTATTCTAGTAGGTGATTCAGTAGGTACCGTGCTTTTAGGTTATAATTCTACAATACCTGTTACAATGGATGAAATGCTACATCATGTTAAAGCTGTTGCTAAAGCTAAACCTAGAGCATTACTCGTTGCTGATATGCCATTTATGAGTTATGAAGCATCTAATGAAGATGCATTGAGAAATGCAGGTAAGTTTATAAAAGTTGGTGCTGAAGCTGTAAAGCTTGAAGGTGGTATTGAGGTTGTAGATCGAGTTAGAGCATTAGTTAATGCTGGTATTCCAGTTATGGGGCATATAGGTTTGAATCCTCAGAGGATTCATAAACTAGGCGGATATAAGTATAGAGGTAAGACATCCGAAGATGCATTAAGCATGATTGAAGATGCTAAGGCATTAGAGGAGTCTGGTGTCTTCGCAATAGTAATCGAGTGTACTATGGCTGAAGTAGCTAGGGAGATTACAAAGAGGGTTAAAATTCCAACTATATGCATTGGTAGTGGACCATACTGCGATGGACAGATAATAGTATTACATGATATACTTGGGTTAACACCATTCCAACTATCATTCGTTAAGAGATATGCTAATCTAGCTGAGGAGATAGTGAATGCAGTTAGAAAATACTCTGATGAGGTTAGATCAGAGATATATCCATCTAAGGAATACTATAGGTCGATGGATCCGAAGGAGTATGAAAAGTTTATAAAGGAACTACGTAAGAGTGAGGACTAGCAATCGTTAATTCTATCTTTCAACTTCAGACTCTATATCAGCCTTCTTAAATAACTTAATTATTTTGTTAAATGTATTGATGTATTCTCTTGCAAACTCATTAGCCTTATACTCAGTACCCCTATGCCTCCCTCCAATATTCCTCAAGTGATGGTAGAATTCATGTAGTATTACGAATGGATTTGTATAATATTCTCCATTCTGAATATAAATCGTCTTATCTTTAAATGAGTATAATGCTGGTACTTTAGAATGTCCTTTAACCCTCTTAATTAGCAACCTAGGTTTATCAATATGATAATATCTTGCTAACTCCTCTAATGCATCATCAACTCTACCATTTAAGATTAAAGCTACAATCCTCGCTTTAAATAAGTCATCCTTAGAATATTCCATATCTCTAACTAAGTCATATATTCTAAAAGCTATATATTTACAAATATAATTGAATCCATAGAAATATCTCTAGAGAGGTTTCAAAATATGGGTAGGTTATTTGGAACAGATGGTGTTAGAGGCATTGTAAATGAATTTCTTAATGCTGAATTAGCTCTAAAGCTTAGTCTTGCAATAGGTACATTCTTCGGTCCTGACTCAAAGCTACTTATCGGACGTGATGCAAGACTCGGCGGTGAGTTAATTAGAAATGCTGTATTAGCAGGTCTCCTATCAACTGGAGTTAAGGTATATGATGCCGGATATGCTCCAACACCATGTATTCAATACAATATCAAGATTGGAGATTTCGACGGCGGGGTTATTATAACCGCTAGTCATAACCCACCAGGTTATAATGGTATTAAAGTTATTGCATCTAATGGTGTTGAGATATCTAGAGATTCAGAGAGAGAGATTGAAGACATATACTTCAATAGTAGATTTAGATATGTTAGTTGGAGAGAGCTTATAGATGAAGTACCTAAATATCCAGGTGTTATAGAGAGATATATTGATGGAGTCTTAGAGCATGTAGATGTAGATCTAATTAAATCTAAGGAGTTTAAAGTAGTGATTGATCCAGGGAATAGCGTAGGTACCCTACCAATACCTTACTTCAGTAAGAAGCTTGGATTGAAGACGTATACTGTAAATAGTGATTTAAATGGATTATTCCCTGCTAGAGAGCCTGAGCCAACGCCAGAATCACTTAGGGAGACTGCTAAAGTAGTTAAAGCAGTTAATGCTGATTTAGGTGTTGGATTTGATGGAGATGCTGATAGAGCGATCTTCATAGATGAATTAGGCAGGGTCTTCTGGGGTGATAGAAGCGCAGCAATAATATGTAAGTATTTAATTGAGGTTAGAGGATGTAAGGGGAGAATATACACGCCTGTATCATCATCAATATTAATCGAGGAGTACTTAGGTAGATATCCGAGTATTGAAATTATCTGGATGAAAGTTGGAAGTGTTGATGTAGCTCATGCAATGCTTAAAGATAGTAATGTATTATGTGGTTTTGAGGAGAATGGAGGGTTTATATATCCAGAGCATCAATATGTTAGAGATTCATTTATGACTCTAGCATTAATACTAGAGGTATTAGCTAGGGAGGGGAGGAAGTTATCTAATTTATTTAATGAATTACCACGTTATGTACCTCTTAAGACTAAAGTACCTATGAATAGGGAGGATGCATATAAAGTCATAGAGAGGCTTAAGGAGAGGTATTCAAATGTTAAATTGATAACTGTAGATGGTGTTAAAGCAATATTTGAGGATGGATGGGTTCTAGTAAGACCTTCAGGAACAGAACCAGTATTAAGGATTATGGCTGAGGCTAAATCCGAAGAGAGAGTTAGAGAGATTGTAGAAGATGTTAAAAATGTTATTAATGAGGTTCTAAAGAGTTAATAAATATATCTACATATTCATATCTAAGACTCAACTAAATAAATATATTAAGGTGTTTAGGTGTTTATATGAGTAGGAGTTATTCAGATATAGGTAAGTATGTTAGGCTTAATAGGATTTTAAGAGATGGTAAAGCAGTTATATTCGCATTTGATCATGGTGTTGAACATGGACCATCTGATTTCCCGGGAGAAGCTATAAATCCTAAGTGGATTCTAAAACATGTTGTTAATGCTGGTATTGATGCAGTTATGATGCTTCCTGGAATGGCTAGGCTTACGTATGATATATGGGCTGGTAAGACATCATTAATCATTAAAATCACTAGTAAGACTAATTTAAGACCTGAAGAAGAGCGATTACTACAGAGTATCTTTGGATATGTCGAAGATGCAGTTGCTTTAGGAGCTGATGCAGTTGCAGCAACGGTATACTGGGGTAGTCCCTATGAGGATGAAATGCTTATGCAATGGTTCGATATTAGAAGATCTGCTGAGTATTATGGTCTTCCATGCCTACAGCTAGCATATCCTAGAGGTCCTACAATTAAAAATAGATATGATGTTGAAATCGTTAAATATGGTGTTAGAGCAGCTATAGAGAGTGGAGCTGATTTAATCAAAACATACTATACTGGATCTACAGATACATTCAGAGAGGTTGTTAAAGTTGCTTCTGGAATACCTGTATTAATGAGTGGTGGTCCTAGAAGAGATTTGATAATCGACTTTCTAAAGGATGTTAGATCTGTTATGGATGCTAGTGCTAGAGGCGTTGTTGTAGGTAGGAATATATTCCAGAGTAGTGATCCGGAAGGCGTTGCTAGAGCTATTATAGCTATCGTACATGATGATTTAACTCCCGAGGAGGCATTGAAGTATATTAGGGAGTGATGGAAGCTATAGATATAACTGCTGTAGGACATGCATTAGTAGATATTAGATTTATAGTTGATAGATTTCCAGGACCGGATGAGGAAGCAGTAATTATTAAGAGATCTTATGGTGCTGGTGGTTCTGCCGCTAATGTAGCTATAGACATTAGGAGATTAGGTCTTAAATCAGCTATTATAGCTAAAGTAGGCTTCGATAGTTTCGGTAGGTTAATTGTCGATGAATTGATGAAAGAAGGTGTTGATGTATCTGGATTAAGGATTGGATTTAAAGAGACTGGATCTACAACAGTTGTAATTAATAGCTCTGGTCGGATACTAATGTATGGGTTTAAAGGTGCTTCTGAAGATTTAAAACCAGATGAGATTGATACCAACTTGATATCTAGGAGTAAGTATATTCATATTGCTAGTTTGAGACCAGATACATCTATTAGAGTTGCATCAATAGCTAAAGAATATAATAAGATTGTTTCATGGGATCCCGGTAGGGTTTTAGCTAGGGAGGGGGTAAGTAAGTTGAAGGAGTTAATTAAGCTAGTTGATATCGTACTTGCTAATGAACATGAATGCATAGATCTAACTAAGATATCAGATTATAAGGAGGCTGCACGTAAGATCATCGATTTAGGGCCTAATACGGTTGTTGTTAAGAGAGGACATAAAGGTATTTATGTAGTTAGCGATGAGTATACTGGAGAGATGCCTGCATTTAAAATTGAAAAACCAGTTGATACAACTGGTGCTGGTGATGCATTCGCAGCAGGCTTACTAACTGGATTGGCTAGAGGTTATGACTTCAAGAAGTCCTTGATATATGCTTTAGCTGTAGCTGCATTAAAAGTATCTAGGTTAGGCTCTCATGAAGTACCATCTCATAATGAGGTTATTAAATTTATCTGGGAGGCTAAATATCCCATATAGCTATATCCTAAACTTATCTACAAGCATATCCTCCCATCTAACATGCTCTTTAAAATGCTTGTTGGGATCATTCGTAATAACATATACCCAGTAGAACATGAATACTCCTAGGCTAAATATAGATATTAAGGCATAAAGCCAAGTCCTCCTATATGGTATCCTATTAATCCTCTGATAGTTGAGTGGTCCGCAATCGGTATCCTTCAAACATTCATTAAGTTCTTCTAGGAATCTATCCTCTAGCTCCTCATGATTATAGAAATCTCTAGTTAGGAAGTGATATACATATAATGTTACTATTGGGAATAATATCGATAGGATTATCCATAAGGCTGTAAACCTCTCTCTAAATCTAATCTCATGCTCTTTAGCTAACTCCCTAAGCCTACTAACATTAATTTTATATCTTGTGCTAAGATAATCAGCTATCGAGTATAGAAGCATTGTTATTCTCATAAAATGCTGATTCCTACGTTTAATCCACTTATAAAGGACGTAGATATTGACTAAAGCACCAATTAAATATGTAAATGCTTCAATTAAGAATAGTGTGTAAGTCGTATATGATGTAAATAATGGGAATATAATATAGCTGATAACTAAGATTACAGTAGGTATAAATGGCGTGTATAACGGCATTATATAATCAGTCCTATTACGCATGCTAACATACTCATGAATGCTCATAACAAAAAACCTATATTGCTAACTTTAGATAAATCTTGAGACCTCTTAATAACCATCTAATCATTAACATATACTTAAACTCACTGAAGTGATTTAGATATATATCTGAAAATTGGAATTCTAAAATTAAACTACTAGATGTAGCTTATTAAATTCAAGAAACTTGATATTACCCCATGATTCTAACTGTCTACCTTTTTCTCGGAAGTTAAATGAGTGCATTTATTAAAGCTGAAGATGGAGTTATCTTAAGATATTTAAATAGACGTATCTCATCTCATACATCATCTTTATCGGAGGTCTAACTGGATTTACTTCTAGAATTCCTAATATTATACGTTGGTATTGTTGGAGTATTTATAATAAGAGATATCTATATAATCCTGCTCTATTCAAGAAGTAAATTATGTAATATGTAGTTCTCATTAGATATAGCTACTTAAGATATCCAAGTAAGAAATATATAATTTCATACTCATTATCTTTATCTTCTACCTATGTTAAAAATATACTCTGGCGATGAAGAAATGACACCAAACTGAGTAGATGATGAACCGTCGGACGTCTCTGAGCCTAATTATATTAAGGTTGATAGGATTATGGTCGGCCGGGTAAGTTCTCGTCATTTAAGAATCAGCTTCCTCTCTATCGTCATCCCAGAATAATTAGGTACTTATTCAAGATTTAAATCTAGTTACTTATTAATCTACTTTAAATCTCATCTATGTTATGCTTGATTGATGTATGAGAAATAAGGATGGGAGGATTAAGATTTAACCCTTAGATAGAATCTCCAGATATTTATTAAACTGCTTCTTTAACTTTCCATAATCAATAAGTACTGCACTCTTACCCATTTTATAGATGAATAATGCGGTCTGCTTTAACTTCGGATTATTAGATACTAATGCTCTATATTCCTCCTTAACTACTTCATCAATATAACTCATAACATCACCCCCTAACCTATGAAGGTTGCGACTCTATAAAGTATATCCTTCATATCTTTCAATTTCACTTCATCCTTCTTCCTAATCTTAGAGTAATCATCTAATATCTTCTCAAATACTCTAAATCCTCTATCAAACCTCTCAAGTTTATCTATCTTTGTTCCAAATCTAATCCTAGCTGATGTTATCAGATCTTCATACTCTTTTAAATACTCTGCGATACCTAGGAATAAACATATCTTATTAAATGTCTCTTCATCAAGTATAGTACCTGTTTCTAAACATGATATCAAGGCATTTAAGCTATCAGCGAAATCTCTAATGAATAGATATCCATTTAATAATGCGAATTTAAGTGGGTAATATATTCCAGGTATTTCTAAAGTATATATTAGCAATCCGTATATATTTGATATAATCTTGAGGCTTACCTTCAAACTGCTTAACATACCTAGTAGTACCTAAGACTTTGAATTCAGCGGACTCACCTCAGGTATTTTCTCGATTTCATCGGTCTCCTTAATAATCTTAGCCATGATCGCTGTATATTCGATTCTCTCTTTCTTAATCTCTTCTAAAAGCTTCATTCTCTTCTCCTCCTTCTTCTCCGTTAGCTTCTTCCTAGCCTCATTCATACTACATTTAAATTTATCATCAGCTAATACACCATATATCCTGAAGAACCCAGTTGCTATAGTCCTACCTAATGTCTCTATCATGAATATCGCTGGTACATTCTCTTTAATCACTTCAACTACTGGATCTAATTTTGAAGTTGGAACCTTTTCCTTAACCTTACCCAACTGCTCATGTAGGAACATCGATAAAACTCCTATCGATAGTGTGGTATGCTGTAGTGGTACTCCCATACCTATGGAAGTATATTGGAGTTATTGTAGCAAATCAATTCAATACGTCTCCAAACCATGGAAATTGCTCAATGAGTACTTTTACAAGTTCATCAGTAAACTTGATATACTCGCTGTAGAGATAGCAGAATCCTCTCAACCCCCAATCTCTAATCTCCTCCAACTCCATAGAGTCCCGCACCTTAAGTACTAGTATAATTTAATAGTCCAAAATTCGAAATATACAAGTATCTAATAGTACGAATTTAAATATATTTCACATTTATAATTTCTTCATACCATGCATGAATCATATACAAAATCCTACAGTAAATTAAATTTAATATATTACATTATTAAAAATACGTAGAGGTATCTAAAAAGGGAATATCACCACTATAATTGTCAAACATACATATTAAATTGCATGTGCTTATATATGGATTATATAATTAAATATATCGTCAGGATAATGAGTTGGCTATTTAAGATTATTGATGATACACTTAGGAATCTATATGAGGTTAAACTTAAATATCCTGGAACACTACTACCTATTACCCATTTAGGTGAGGTTGAGGTATATTCTGAGGAGTCGGTAGATAGATATGGATATGTAGACTATATTGGGGAGGGGGATCCAATTAGGAGGTCGAATATTTTCAATCTTAGATTTAGTAATTCTAAAGTTATCTCCTTGGATTCATCATCTAGATCTATAAGCTACTATGGTTTTAAGATCTATATTACTGGATTAGCTGTTTATACTCCAAATGGTATATTCTATGAGCCGAGTCTGGATAGCAGTATTGGATTTATATCGATTAAATCGAATATAGACTTCCTTAAAGAGGTTGAATCTAAAGGCTTGAATATTCGAGTTAAATCTATAGCTGGCGAGTATTATGATGAGAGTTATAGTGATGGTGATATTGCTGATGAAGCTAGGATTGAGATTGAAAATTTAGGTCTTACTAAATATCCATCTAAATTCAATAATTTAGGCTATATAATGATTGATGGACCCGTATATCCAGTACCTCCGATATTATATTCTAGTGAGTCTTATGAAGGTAGGTATATTGAAGCGTTTAAACGATTGATTATAGAGAGAGTAAGGATATTAGAGGATATTGATATCCCTGTAATTGGTATTGTTAAGAGGTGTGAGCAGAGTAGGAAGCTTTATAGAGCTAATATAGTTAGAGGATTGTATAAAGCCTTATATGGCTCCGACCCTAAGGATATAGATGATCTACTTCTAATGGAGTATATCACTAATAGATATAGGCTGTCTATGAATGATTTCTTGATATTAGGTCCTCTTAGAATTAGATATAGCCAGTCATATATGCCTGCTAAAATCTTCTGGTATATATCTATTAAAGTTGGTAGGGGTTTGAAGATATATAGGGTTGAGGTATTAGAAGAGCATTATAATAGATATCCTAATATATTAGATATAGTTTTAAACGATATGCTTTCATTCGATAATATATCTGCAGTTACAGGCATACCAATACAGATTGAACTTGCAGATAGATACTCTAAAAGGTTAACAGCAGCATTATATAAGATATTCTTTGAGAGATCACAGTATATCTTACCAGTCTCATACGATGAATATATGAATTATCGTAAGATTATTAAAGAGCTAGAGGTGTAGTGATGGCTTCATACGAGGATGTTAGGAGTTTGATTGAAGATAGGATTAAGCTAGCGTATAAGATATCCGGTAGGTATGGATATATAATTGGATTTGTAAGCCGTGTTAAACCAGTTGAGATTATAGAGGATAAGAGGATTGTAGATGTCGAGATTCCATATGATAAATATGTTGAAGCTATTGAGAATGGATGTAATCTGAGTATTGGAGGCTTTATAGGGATTACAAATCCACTAATGCTCAGAGTATACCTAGCTAGGATTATTGGATTTAAGAGAGAGGATATAATGTCTATAGCTAATATACCAGCAATGCAGACACCAGCTAGTGATGCATCAGGCTTGCTAACATCACCAAGTATCAAGCTTGAGTTATTGAGTGAGAGGATTGTGGATTTGAATGGCAATTTTAAGAGTGATACACAACCAGCATTAACACCTATAGAGCCTCAATCACCAGTATTCATACCAAATGAGGAGTTTATTCTCGAGATGTTAAACCTACCTAAGGATGGCGTTAGAGTCGGATGGATGCGTGTTGGAAATACAATATATAATATTGATGTTAGAATTCCAGAGAGAATACTACAGCAGCATGTACTACTAGTTGGGACTACGGGAGCAGGTAAGACTACAATTTTAAAGAATCTAATATTATCGCTATGTGAGGATTTGAAATCTAATAATCCTCTAATCCTAGCATTTGATATGCAGGGAGACTACCTACATGTAATTATTGATGGAGCATTAGATGATAGGGAGAGAGTTTTAAATTCATTAGATGAGATAACGGTAATACTACCGATAACTAATGAGTATGCAGATTACCTAAGTAGTAGATTGAGAGATAGACTTAAGCTTGATCCAAATGCTTTAAAGACTCTAGCCTTAGTTAATAGAGATGAATTCGCTAGGAGGATTATTAGAGTTATAGTAGAGGAGTTATGCCATGACTTCATAAGGAGGACATATGCTGGCATTGTTAAAGTCCTAGATGTTGATATTAAGCCTAATTATGAGCTTGCTAGGGAGAGAGGGTTTGATATTGGTGCAATCATGCTTAAAGAGATACTATTGAATTTAAAATTCGAGTATAATGGTAAGGTGTTATCTAAGAGGGTTAAAATAATACCGATTGCATTAAAATTCGAGTATGTACGTAAGGATTTCAAGGATTTAATCCCTATTGTATCCGAGCAAGCATATTACTTCATAGATAGGGTATTCGAAGAGTTGAAGCGTAGGCAACATATCCTAGAGTACTTAAGTGAGTACTATGAGTATTTAAATAGGAGGAGTGGAGAGGTTAGTGATGAGCTTAAGCTAGCTAAACCTACATTAAATAATATTCTAAGATGCCTACTTCTAGCATTGAAGACTGATATATTCGATGTATTTATTAAAATCGGTAGATTATTCGGCATACTTATAGGAGAGCCTAAATACGATGAATTATATAGTTCAAATAGGGTTATAATAGCTGATTTTAGAATGCTAGATCCACTAGCGTGTACTATAATAGCATACCGACTATTAAATGAATTATTTAAGTGGAAGGATAGACTATATGTGCGTGGTGTATATTCAAATCCATCATATATTATAATTGATGAAGCCCACAACTACTTCCCTCAGACTGGTGCTAGAAGGGAGCTTAATAAAACGATTATAGAGAGTCTTATCAATAAGATTACAAGGCTTGGCAGGGTTAGGAATATAGGGGTTATATTTGCAACACATACACCTTCAGACCTCAACGACTTAGTAATACAATTAACTAATACTAAGATAGGTTTAAGGAGTGAGTCTAAGATCCTCGAGAGGATTGGAATTAGAGAGTATGCCGAGGAATTAATATATGCTCCTGATGGCTTCGGAGTAATACTATCTCCCGCATATAGAACACATTATATATCGTTTAAGAGCTATCCACCACAGGTATATCATAGAGGTTAAGTTATAAATAAAAATTGAGTATGAGAGGGATTTACAAATTTATGCTGGTGGTATTGCTCTAAATATCTCATGTACTGGTACTCCACGCCTCATATTAATATACTGCATTATCTCTGAGATTAGCAATCCTACAGCCATAGCGACTGTGAATAATATTATATCTGGTGTTGGAGTACCTCCTGGAGCTATCATACCTATAACTAGGAATACGAATAATCCCATTCCGAAGAATGCAAGTATTCCAAATATAATTTCTAATGGTACTCCTGCAATCCTCCATGCATATGCTGGAGACTCCTTATAGATTTCAGGTCTCATTATTGGAAGAGCTGCTGCAGCTAGTGCTACGAACATATCTGGGAATATCCATGCTAGGCATGCAACATCATCTA
>CAZHBK010000020.1:0-15172 GCA_964530465.1 uncultured Nitrososphaeria archaeon
ATATACTCTATAATCTCCTTAATCGGATATGTCTTTATAATTCCAGTTAATCTAGCTCCAATACCCTGAACCAATTTTGGGTTTGAAGTTATAACTGTTCCTGCACCATCACATACTGTAACTGCAGCATCTAATAACCCCCTCCTAAGACCACTCATTATCATCTCTGAAGCTCCAAATGGAACAAATACATCACTCTCAAACTTCCTATTAGGAGTGAATAATCCATACTTTTCAATTTTAATCCTTAGGATTTCAACACACTTATCTAAATCAAGTTCTTTAAATCCATACCCATAGTATACTCCCGGACAGTATCTAATCTTAGGTTCTTCAACTACTTCAATAGATCCATCTTCATAAATTTTAAAGATGCCCCCTCTATGCCTAATCAGATGATATCTCATTCTCTCATCAAATATTATTAGAATAAATTGAGTAATATTATTAACATAATAAAAACGCTTTAAATAACCTTAATATCGTGTAAAATATACAGCTCATATACTACTTTAATATATCTCATCTGTAGAAGATTATTCTTTTTCGAGCAAATATTGCCTATAATATGTGATATGCTGAAAATATTGCGTATAATCCTTAACGTATTCTAAATATAATTTACTTTGGTAAAGTAGGTGGGTTTAAATGAGTGATATCTATCAAGTATTGAATGAATCGAAGTTAACAAAATTCCATTACATGATACTATTAGTCGGATGTCTAATATACTGTCTTACAGCATTAGACGTAATGCTTATTGGATCTGTAGTCCCAGTAATTGCTCGTGAGTGGAGATTGGATTTAGTTACAATCGGTTATCTCATCAGTAGTGGTTTTATAGGGATGTTTATAGGTGCTCTACTATTTGGTAGATTAGCTGATGTGATTGGTAGAAGGAATACAATATTGATAGTTATAGTAGTAGAGGCATTATTCACAGCATTATGTGGGTTAGCATATGATGTTACATCAATGATAGTATTAAGATTACTTGCAGGTATTGGGTTAGGTGGTGCATTACCGCAACCAGGTATATATGTATCTGAATATGTCCCGACTAGATATAGAGGGACTTTCCTAGGACTGATCGAAACATCTTGGGTTTATGGAGCTCTGCTATCATTAATATTCCCTATAATACTACTTCCAAGCTATGGATGGAGGATTACATTCTTAGTTGGTCTAATACCATTAATAGTAATACCTCTAGCTATAGCATACCTACCAGAGTCTATAAGGTATCTAGTTAAGCAAGGTAGAATTGATCAAATAAACAATATATTTGAGAAGTATGGATTTTAAACACGTATAGGTTCTGAAGATTATACAAGTAAATATACTGAGAGGAAGTATAGCGTTAGAGATTTATTCTCAAGAAGTTATGTAGAACGTACAATCCTACTGTGGATTCTATGGGCTTCACTCGTATATACATACTATGCTATTTTCACATGGCTTCCAACAATATACTGTAGAGAATTCCATCTAACTGCAGTTAAATCTCTCACATGGGTTTTAATTATAACACTACTTCAAATACCAGGATATTACTCTGCCACTTTCCTACTTGATAAAATTGGTAGGAAGGCTGTACTCTCCATATATTTAATAATAGCTGGCATCGCATCCTATATGCTTGGTTTAAGAATCGAGTTAACATGGATCTTAATATTCAGTATGATAATATCATTCTTTAACTTAGGTGCGTGGGCTGGTTTGTACACATATACGCCTGAATTATATCCTACGGAGATTAGAGGTACTGGGTCTGGAGCTGCAGCAAGTATAGGAAGGCTGGCTGGCATCATAGCTCCTACATTAACAGGCTATCTATACTCGCTAAGTGGTTTATATGCTGCTTATATAGTTATAGCTATAATTCATATTGTAGCGGGATTAATAACATTAGTACTTGGAATTGAAACTAAAGGTAGGAGTTTAGAAGAGCTTGAGATTATAGCTATTCAAGCATAACATCACTTAGTATTAATTATATTGACTATATAAACACTTTTTCTAGCATCTCTAGCATGACTTCTCTTAATTACCAATCCTTTATTTATTAATGTCTTTAATGCATAACTTACGGTTCTGGCTGGAAGGTTCGTTTTAGCAATGATTTCTCTAGTTGTTAGAGCACCTTCATACTCTAAAACTTTAAATACTAGCTTAGCACTCGGAGGTAAATCTCTTAGTAGTAATGCTTCCATACTCCTCATCAACGATCTCCTAGCAAGTTTTCTATCTAAATCACCTACTTGATCAATTAATATCTTAACGAATTTAGCAGGGTATTTCGCTTTCTTAATTAAAACTTGGCTAGTATTAATCTGTTTTCTAATCTGGCCATCTATTATCAATATTGAATCATTAGGCTTTAGATCCGAGATCAATATCTTATTGGAGGATGATGTAACTATAGGTTTATGTGTGGGTATTAATGTATTTACCGGTACTATTGAGAATACGTCTGCATCTTTCACTATAGGTCCTCCAGCCGATAATGCATATGCTGTGGAGCCTGTTGGCGTTGATATAATTACTCCGTCTGCTTCATCCCTCCATATGAATTCATCGTTTATAATCAAGGAATATCTAATTATCTTACCACTCAACTTAGAAAATATAGCTATCTCATTTAAAGCGGATGGAGTCTCCTCACCATCTATTAATGCTGTAATCCTTGTTCTCCTCTCGATAATATAATTCCTCCTAATTAACTCTTTAATTACATCAGGTATATTTTCAATATCTGCTACTGCTAGAAAACCCTTACTCCTCCTACCAGATATACATATGACTGGTACCTCTCTATCTGAGAGTTTAAGTAGAGTCCTTAATACATCTCTATCACTACCGACGACGATTAAATAATCTACATCCATATCTTCAATAGTACTACCCTTCATACCAGCTAGCTTAGCTACCGTATTAGATAGTTGATATCTTATATCCAACTTGTTAAATAATCTACATATCTTTTTGATATCCTCCTCTAATACTTCAGACTCACCACATACTAATCCTATCCTCATCCTCTAAAATAATTTAATTATAGGGTATGAGTAATCTAATTCGATTTAATATTTAGAATTCTCTAGTATATTCTATGTCTATCATTTATGATGCTTTAATTCCCACTCTCTTAGACTTAGTAAATTCCTCGACTAATTCCCTCGCTCTACTATATTTCACTCTTCTTTCTCTAATCATAATCTCAGCTATAATATCTACTAGCTCTCCCTCAGCCCCAGCCATTACTGCTAGATTTCTAGCATGTAACTCCATATGGCCTCTTTGGATGCCTTCGGTAGCTAATGCCTTTAATGCTGCGAAATTCTGGGCTAATCCAACAGCAGCCATTACCTCAGCTAGTTCACTAGCCTTCTTAACACCTAGTATTTTAAGTGCTATCCTCGCTATGGGATGTACTTTAACAGCGCCACCTACAATACCTACTTGAATCGGTATCTCCATATATCCTGTTAAATTTCCATCTTTATCCTTCCTCCATCTCGATAATGAGGTATATCTTCCATCTTTAGCGGCATATGCATGTGCTCCAGCTTCAATAGCTCTATGATCTTGACCCGTAGCTAATGCAACTGCTATAATACCATTCATAATACCTTTATTATGTGTTGCGGCTCTATATGGATCTACTTCTGCAAATGCAGATGCAGCTACAATACCATTTACAACTTCCTCACCACCTATATCAGATGCATATACTTTAACTCTAGTTCTAACAAGCCTTCTATCAGCTAAATTTGATAGAATCCTTAGATATATCCTTCCACCTGTTAACTCCTGAATATATGGGGATAGTGCTTCAACCATCGAATTCACTGCATTCGCACCCATAGCATCTAATACATTAACATATACGTGTATTATCAGCATAGGTCCTATGAAACTATCTAAGACTCTGGCATCTACATCAATAGCACCACCACCTAAACTAACTAATGTTGGTGATTGCTCATTAGCAATTTTAATAATTTCATTTTTATGCTCTAATACTACTGCTTTAGCATACCATGGATTAGGTAGATCTAATACTTGAATCTGACCGATCATAACTTGCTCTGAAGCTTTTGAAATGATTCCATCTCCTCTCCTCATAACCTTAGCCGCATTTGCTGCAGCCGCAACAACTGATGATTCCTCAATAACCATTGGGACTAGATAATCTCTTCCATTAATTCTAAAGTTTGGAGCTATTGCAAATGGATATGATATAGCACCAATAACATTCTCAATCATGACCTCAGCGATTTTAGGATCTAAATTACCATAGTTAGATAATAGCTTTACTTCATCATCTGTCAAACCAGCATATTCTTTAACTATCTTAAGTCTCTCTTCAGCACTCAATTTATAGAATCTAGGAATTCTCGAACTTCTCTCCATACTAACGACACCTAGTTTTTGATTTAAAAAATACTTCGGCAATTGAATATAAAAATTTTAGACTATAGTTAAAATATATATGTAATTAGAGAGCCGTATTCTAACAGTTGAAGGTATTAACGTAGAGAGCAGATTGTTTTTCTAAGAGAACTAATTAGAAAGAATGAAAGTTAGATTACAGCAAAATTAGAATACTATACTTCGATTAATGGGATCTTCTTGAAGGAGATCGTATCTATAACTCCTTTATCAGTTATTCTAATCTCTGGAAGTACTGATAATGCTATTAACGATAATGTCATAAATGGTGATATCATCTTCTTTCCAATCATACTCCATGCATTAGCTAATTCTCTAACCTCTTCAGCTACACTATATACATCCTTAGTAGACATTAAACCTGCTACTGGTAATTCAACTAAGCCTAATACCTTACACTTATCAACTACAATCATTCCACCACCTACTTCAATTAATTTATTCGCAGCGTAAGCCATATCTTCATCTGAAACCCCAGCGATAAGTAAGTTATGACTATCATGTGCTACTGTCGACGCTACAGCACCACTCTTAAATCCAAATCCTTTAACAAGTCCTAGTCCTATCGATTCACCACCTTTATATCTTTCAATTACAGCTACCTTAGCTAAATCTCCTTCAGGATCTACAACTACTTCATAATTTTCAACTCTAACTTCCTCAACAACATGCTTTGTAGTTACTTTAGCCTCAATAACTTCGGCTATGTGAGCCTTTACAGTACCTTCTTTAATAGGTGCTTTAATTTTAAAGTCGTCTGCTTTAATTCTCCTTTTAATATTTATCGTTTTTAATGCCCAATCAGGTATTGGATTCCTTTTAATCTCTTTAATTAATTTCCCGTTTTTAGCAACTATCTCTCCATTTGCTATAACCATATCTATATCAATCCTAGCTAGATCTTTAATGATTAGTATATCTGCATATCTAGCTGGTGCAATACCACCAATATCTAAATCCATCTTATAATGCTCCGCAACATTTAATGTAACCATTTGAATCGCGGATATTGGATCAACACCCTCTTCAATAGCTCTTCTAACAACATGATCAATATGACCCTCTCTAATTAAATCCTCTGGATGTCTATCATCTGTAACGAGTATGAATCTCCTTCTATCAATCCTATATTCTGTAGCTGCCTTAATGACTTCTGCTAAATCATGCCATGCAGATCCCTCCCTAATCATAACCCACATACCACGTCTAGCGCGTTCAAGAGCATCTATCCTTCTAGTTGATTCATGGCATGATGTTATACCTGCTGAGGCATATGCTGATAAATATTCATCTAGTCTAGGATCTGCATAATGTCCTTCAATAACCTTACCATGCTTAAGCATTACATTAATCTCTCCATGCATTTTATCATCGCATGATAATACTCCAGGATAATTCATTACCTCGCCTAATGCAACTACCCTCTCCCATTTAAGAGCCTTCTCAACCTCCTTAGGACCTATATATGCTCCTGATGTTTCAAATTCAGGTATTGATGCTGGTACGCATGAAGGCATCGTAATATATACCTTAAGAGGTATGTCTTCGGAATCTTTAATCATTAATTCAATACCCTTAAGACCTAAGACATTAGCTATCTCATGTGGATCTGCAAATACAGTTGTAGTTCCATGTGGTAATACTGCTTTAGCGAATTCAGATGGTAGTAGCATGCTACTCTCAATATGTACATGTCCATCTATAAATCCAGGGACTAAATATGCATCATTTACATCAATCACTTTAGTATGTTCTCCAATAGTATGATCGATTCTCCTACCTACGTGTGCTATTCTATCTCCTTTAATTGCGACATTAATTCTATCTAATAATTCTCCAGTATATACATTTACTAATGTACCATTTAGAATAACTAAATCTGCTTTAACCCTACCTAAAGCAGTATCTACAAGTATTTTAGTAACATCCCAGAGTTTAGACAATGTCATTACAGAATTCAATAAAATTCAATCAATAATTTTATGATTCTTTAAATAAATATGTTAAGAGTGGAGGATTTCGTAGAGAACTTCTCCGAAATCGTATACTTCAGTATTAAACTCTCCTGAATGTTTAACGAAGTTTGTTAAGCATATTGGGCAATACGTGATTATCTTATTTGAGTGTCTAGATAATTCTGATACTCTATCTCTAGCAATAATATCAGTGTAGTCTGGATATGCGTATTCGATAGGTCCTCCACAACACTTGGTATAGAGCTTACTTCTCTTAGGCTCAATTAACTTTATATTTAATCTCTCGGCGATATTTCTAGGTTCTTCAATTATACCATTATATCTAGCCATAGTACATGGGTCGTGAATAACGTATTCTCTATTGCTTGGATTACCTAATTTAGATAATTCATCCACGTGTTTGTTTAATAACTCTAGATAGTGAATAACTTCTATGTTAAAACCATTCGAGTATTCTGGATATACGTCTTTAAGCATATGATGGGTGTGAGGATCTACTGTTATGAGTTTCTCAACGTTGTGTTTCCTAAATATATCTACAACCTTAGGTATGTAATCCTTAAGGCACTCGTCTAAACCTAAATCGTATAGTAATGTTCCACAATATGGTTCATCATCATATAGATATGAATATTCAACTCCTAATTTCTTTAGAGTTAATGCGATTCCATACAACGCTTTACTACTCTTATCTTCAAGTTTTCTATCTGCTTTTATTCCTGCCCATTTAACACCTAACCATGTACCTACTTTAATTAATCCCTTCATTTTACCCTTCATGAGCATATCTCTATGTTTCTTCATTAAATCGGTTACTGTAGTTAGATATGGTGTCATCTGATACATTCTAGACGTATATAATACTGTAGATCCCCTCCTAGGTATATTTAAATCTCCAACCCATTTAACCCAATACTTCCCACCAATACCTACTGGATCATATTTCTTAATTATATTACTTGATAGTGTATCTAAAACGTAATTTATTAGATTAGCTTCAGGTGTGGATAATTTATGTTCTTTTATACGTGATATTAGAATATTTCTACCATATCTGATTAACTCAGATACTTCTAATGCTTCACCAACTTCACCACATACTACGTTACATTGACCACACCTAAGACATGAGTAAATAGAGTGTATTATCGAGTCTTCTACATCATAGAAGCCTTTAAGCATGAATTTAAGCATTTGAACTCTACCGTATGGACCTCTAACTTCAATATTATCTAATAGAGTGAATGTTGGGCATTGATCTATACAAAACCTACATTTCCTACATTTACTAAGTTCACTCAGATATTCATCACTCATTACCACCACCCCTCTAAATTACCTCTATTTAAGATATTGTTTGGGTCTAAAGCCTGCTTAATCTTCTTAAGAACGTTATAATATACCTCGCCATACCTCATCTTAATGAATTCAGCTCTTTGAGCAGTAATACCCCATTCACCACCACATGCATTATATTTCGCATTTATCTCTTCAGTTCTAAATCTAACTTCCTGGATAAACTTCTTTCTAACCTCGTTAGGTGTTTCAAATGGTATTATATAGTATGCATGTATTGTTGGTGCTCCAATATGTCCGAATGAACAGAAATCGGGGTTCTTATAACTCTCAATTTCATCTTTAATCTTAACGGCATCATAATATGCATCTTTAAGCTTATAAACTGGAGGAGTTATCTCAGAGCCGGCACATACTCCTCTTCTATTCATGAAGTTTCCGAATTCAGATCTACTCCTCCAAATCTTACTCCATTCATCTGGATCTTCAACGATTCTAGCTTCTATAACATTCATACCATTTAGAAACTCTAGAAATACCCTAGCTTTAGCTTCAACTCCTTCTTTAGTCCAGTCATGCATTGTAATCATAGCTACGCATCCTTTAGGTTCTGGAAGTCCTACTGCTTCAAATCCAACTTTAGCTGCTTTATCATCTAGAAATTCAAAGAATAGTGGTGGTACTACTCTCTCCCTATACATACTCATAACAGTATTTAAAACATCATCGACTGTTTTGAAGAATGCAACAATATTCCTCTTGATGATATTTGGTATTAATCTCATTCTAATTCTAGTTATAACTCCAAATAATCCCTCACCACCAATAAATAACTTGGTTAATTCTACTCCTGCAGGTCTTCTAGTTGATTCAGTTCCTGTATGTAGTATCTCACCAGTTGGTAATACTACTTCAAGACCTAATACGAAATCTCCCGGCTTACCTAATGCGGCATCTACAGCATGTGCACTAGTATTTGCGGATATTAAACCTCCTATCGTTGCAATTCTTTCACTACCTGGATATGCTGGTAGCATGCAGTTGTATTCCGCAAGTTTCTCCCTAACCTCCCAGATTCTAGCTCCAGCACCAGCCTCAAAATATCCTCTCTCAGGATATACTACTATATCTCTAATCCTTCTAAGATCTAGTAATATAGCGTTTGTCTTAGGTCTTGCAACACCAACTAGTGAAGTACCTGATCCTCTAACATGTACTGGAATCTTCTTCTCATTAGCATACTTTAAAACCTTAGATACTTCCTCAGCATTAGCAGGTCGTACAATTGCTATTGGGATATTATGTTCTTCAACATCGTATGGCATTGGATCTTGTGCATATACAATCCTAGTAGGTAGATCATATAGTACATTTTCACGCCCAACAATCTCCATTAAATCCTTAATAACATCGTTATATTCATTTGTCATCAGAATCATATAATATACTAACTGTATGGATATAAAACATTGAGTAGACTTAACATAAAATGTATATACACTCGTATAACGTAATACTTTAGAACTACCCTAGCTAATTAAATTAACTATATGAAGACTGTATCCGAGAGGATAGGTGAGTTTGCATATAACTTAAAGCTCGAGAATATACCTAAGGAGGTTGTTGAAAGAGCTAAAGAAATGCTATTAGATTTCTTTGCAGTAGCACTAGCTGGATTGAAGGCTCGTGGCTCTAGGGAGATTGCTGAATTAGCAGGTAGATTAGGTTCTGGATCTGCATCTATAATAGGATTTGGATTTAAAACATCTACTCCATATGCTGCATTAGCTAATGGTACGATTGCACATGCATGGGATTATGATGATACTCACTCTAAGGCGATACTACACCCTACAGTTGTAGTTGCTCCAGCTGCATTAGCAGTAGCTGAAGATAGAAATCTATCTGGTAGGGATTTCCTAGAAGCATTTATAGCAGGTGTTGAAGTAGATTGTAAACTTGGTTTATCTGCTAAGATAGGTCCATTAGCGATAGGATATATCTATACTGCATTAATAGGTACGTTTGCAGCAGCTACCGCCTCTGCGAAACTATTAGATTTAGATTCTAATGGTATTGCTAGAGCGATTGGGGTAGCATATAGTTTAACATCTGGAAATGCAGAGCAATTAATTGAAGGTACATTATGTAAGAGGCTTCAAGCAGGTATAGCAGCTATGAATGGTGTATTAGCTTCTTTAGTTGCATCTAGTGGGTTTACAAGTGCTAGAGAGGTTTTCGAAGGTAAGTTTGGCTTCTTCAATGTATATCTAAGAGGAGAATATGATTTAAAGCCAGTAGATGAATTAGGTGTAAAATATGAAATACCATATGTCAGCTTTAAACCATATCCATGCTGTAGGCTTACACATACATCAATAGATGCCACTTTAAAACTTAGAGAGAAGTATAATATAGATGTGTCTAATATTGAAAAAGTTATTGTAGGTGTTAATAAGCAGGCTTATAATGCCAATGCAGAGCCTATTGAAGTTAAGAGGAGGCCTAGGAATATTGTTGATGCTCAATTTAGCTTACCATATGTGGTTTCCTGTGCATTGCTATATGGAAGGGTTGGGTTAAGTGATTTTACTCCTGAGGCAATTAAAAGAAGTGATGTACTTAAGATAGCTGAATTAGTTGAACCAGTAATTGATGAGGAGATTGAATCTAGATATGGTAGGGTTATATCGCCTGCTAGAGTAACTATAATTCTTAAAGATGGATCTAAATATACAGAGGAGGTAATATATCCACTTGGAGAGCCGGAGAATCCAATGTCTAGAGAGAGATTAATTAATAAGTTTATTGATGCTGCTGAATTCTCTACAATACTATCTAGGGATGAGGCTGAGGATATGGCTAGAGAGATTTTATCAATTGAGAAAGTTACTAATATCGGAGAGCTTATGAATTCACTGATTAAGAAGTCCTAACTCTTTTTCTACCAAATCTAACCCTCATTGTTATTATCTTCTCAGTAGTAAATATTTTAGATACTAATAACAGCATTACTATAGCAGCTACTAAGTTATCAATTATACCATATATGAATATACTATATTTAGCTAGGAAGATATATTTAATACCCTCCATTAAATAAGTATACGGGAATCCATAGAGAATTAATTGTAGCCATTTAGGTAGCGACGATATATCTATAAACATAACCAGGAATGCAAGCATCATGACTGGGAATGTAATCGCACTAGCTAAGCTCTGTGCACTTTTTGTATCTTGAGCTAATATTGAGACTGTTAATCCTAGTGCTGCTGAAAATAGTATGCATAGGAAGAATATTAATCCCATTAATACTAATGATATTGGATTATAGCTTATCGATAATGTTATACCCACTCCACTTAATCCCCTCATTATCATATCTACGTATATCAGAAATCCAATGATATATGATATCGTGCTTAATAATGCTAGAATGCCACTCCCAATAACCTTACTGAATAATATGGTCGTTCTTCTAACAGGTAGTGTTAGCAGTATCTCTAATGTCTTTTGTTCTTTCTCCTCACTTAAGAATGTAGCTGACAATTGTACTACCGATATTATCAATGAGAATGTTATCCATGGCCAGAAGAATATCTGCCAGCTTATCATCTGAAGTTGCACTATATTATACTCTCTACCCCAGCCTCTAACGTATATGTGAACATCTTCGACAACCGGGTTTATAATCTGCATTGGATTCATACCATATTTAGACGCTAAGTATGCTCTAAGGTAATCCTTGTATGAGTTTACAATTGAGAGAATACCCTGATATACATTCTGCTCCATAATATTAATACCATTTATTATTGAATAGATATGTATAGATGCAGGTAATGATTTAGATATATTCTCTCCAAATCCTCTAGGGATTAGTATAATTCCTAAATAGTTGCTAGACAGATTACCTAGATTATTCAACTCGCATCTACTTAACCTAACTACTCTAACACCGCTCCTATTCAGATAGTCTAAGAGTGAATTACTGAAGAATGAGTTATCTTCATCTATAACGCCTACAACACCCCTCTGAAACTTCTCTTTAGCTATTGAGGTAGCTCCTACAAACATATAACCCATTATCGGATAAAGTATTAGTGGTAGTAATACTGTGAATACTATAAATCTAGGATTTCTAATAGTCTCCTTAATCTCCTTCTTAACTAAAATCATTAATCCATTAGACACCACTAATCACCTTCACGAATGCCTCCTCAAGATTGCTTGATCTAGTTTCTTTAAGTATCTCATCTGGTGATCCCTTAGCAACTATAACTCCCTTATGTATTAGGGATATCTCATCACATAGATACTGAACTTCAAGCATGTTATGACTAGATAGTAGTATCGTAACTCCCTCATCAATCATATTTTTAATCATCTTTCTAATCATTGTTGCATGTGATACATCCATGCCTGAGGTAGGTTCATCTAATATCGCTAGTTTCGGTCTGAACATTAATGCTCTAGCTAATAGTAATCTTCTAATCATACCCCTACTATACTCTCCAATTCTATCGTATATTCTATCTCCTAATCCACTTAATTCAATACCGTATCTAACTACTTCTTTAAACTCACTAGGAGCATATAACTTAGCATTCATTTCCAAATACTCATACCCAGTAAGATACTTATAGCCTCCAGCCTCCTCAGGTAAATATCCAATTATAGCCCTAACTTTATTAGCCTCCCTTTTAACATCATATCCAAAAACCTTAGCAACCCCCGATGTAGGTTCTAACAATGTAGCTAATATCTTCAATGTAGTTGATTTACCAGCTCCATTAGGACCTATTAATCCATATATCATTCCTTCCTCAAATGAGAAAGTGATGCCTTTTAAAGCCTGAAACCTACCATAATACTTTACTAAATCTCTAACTTCAACAGCTAACATCATACACACCGCGGGGATGCTATCTAAAAATATATAACCTTCTTAAACTCTAACTTCAATAATTCAGTATAATATCCTTTAATGCTATCTAACAGATATATCATCTTCATATTAATAAACTTATAGTCATTGCTATTATCATAATATTATAATAATATATAATAGCAATCATAGTTCTCCGAAGAGTATTAAAACGATATTGTTATCTACTTTAGTATTCATATAATCATTTAATGGTATAATTTATCCAGTCATTAATCTTAATAATTTGTGTTGTGCTATGATAGATGACTTAAAGCATATTGCAAGTAGATATATGGAGTCTTATAATGAGAGCTATGTAGATGAAATTCTTAAAGAGTTAAATGTAATTGCATCTGCGTATAACCTTAGATATGCTGGAACGATGGGAGAGCATAGAGTAGCAGAGTTTATAGCTCGTGAGTTCGAGAGGATTGGATTACTTGATGTTAAGCTAGTTAAAATCCCTATTAAACTGTGGATATGTAATCATGTTGAATTTTCAATTGAAGAGCCTTTAAAGAAGGTATTTAAAATACAACCATTTATAGGATGTAAGTCTTCAAGTATCTACACTAGATTACAATATGCTGGTAGAGGTAGAAGAGAGGATTTCGATCGTATTAATGCTAGAGGATCGATAATTCTAATTGAATTAGATTACAATATATTTAACGATCCATTAATCCCAGTATATGAGGCATTTAGTAGAGGTGCTGAAGCTGTTATAGTAACTAATATAAGTGGGTATGCATATGAGTATCAAAATGCAATATATGTTAACTACTTAGATGATTTCGAGTTTCCAATACCCATAGCATATATAGATGCATTTTCATTCAATGAAATTACTGGTTTGCTTAAACATTGTAATGAAGTATACGCTAGATTAAAGATTGATGCTAAGGTGTCTAGTGGATATGGATATAATGTACTAGGATATATACCGTCTAATAATAGAGATACAATTGCAATATCTACACATCATGACGGGTTGTATACTAGCGCCATATCAACTCTATCAGGTATTGCAACATTACTATCACTAGCATGCTATCTTATAGAGAGAGGTTATAATGCAGATCACACAATTCTTCTTACAAGTCTAACAGCTAGAGAAGCACCATTCCTGGATGGAATAAACTCGTTCTTTAACTATCTTGAAGGTAAAGGTAGGCTTAGTAATCTAATCCTATATCTAGATATCGATAGAGTAGGATATTCAAATCTAGCTGTATATTCTACACCCGATCTATCAAAGTATCTCATGTATCTCATAAGAGTCATAACGGATTTAAATCCAGGAGTTAGTATCTCTCTCTTAGATGAGCCTGAAGCCGATACTCATATTGATATAGCTATACGATACGGCATTAGCAGTATTAGTATATCAACACCATTAAACTCAGACTACTACACTAAATACTATCATACTAATCTAGATAGCATTGAGATAGTATCTAGTGAATCTATTAAAACATCGTTTGTACTTGTAGGTACAATGCTTGAGTATACTGATAAGATAACCCTAATACCATACAACCTAACTATGCCGATAACTAAAATGATGCATTGTCTAAAATATGACATATTAAGTAGTCTAGATAAACTAGATATACTCTGTGATTTCTCAAACTTAATCTCCAATACATCAAAATTAGATTATATAGCATCAATGCTAGCCTCAGGAGATTTATATATTGATGATAGAAGATATAGGAAGATTAGCAGATCAGTTAGGAAGATTAAATCTATAATACTTAGAAACTTATATTCTAAATCCCTAGTAATAGGATTTAAAAAGCTAGTATACAAGCTATGCCAAATAGTAGATCTTCTAGATAGTATTGAATTAACATCATATCTAATGAGCAGAAACATGCATGATAAAGCATTTAAAGAACTAGAGAAAAATATACTATTCAAGCTCGTAAACTACGTATCCAAAGACACATATAAATATGCGATTTCAAGAATTTTAAAGTATAACACCCAAATTTCAAAAAGCATACTAGTGGAAGATAGTACGATAGACGCCATTTATGAAGCTTTTGCATTTAAGAAAGTAGACGTTACTAGCAAAATTCTCTCAAATATATTAAGAAATATATCTAATCATATCAAAAGAGAGTTAGTATCCTTAAGCGAGTATATCAAAGTTTTAAGCGGTCTAGCTGAGGCGTGTGTCAATGATTTAATACCATGTAAGTATGAAGAGGCTGAGGAAGCTTGAAAATTAGAAAAAATACTAATTTAACTAATTCAATGAATCATAATAAATTCTAAATGAGTAGTTTTTACCAGTTATTCTGTAACATTTTACGTAGAATATATAGATGTCTCTATATTAACACTATTATATTAATCTACGTAAATATAATTTGCTGAAATAGTATAGTCATATTATTCACATGTTAATATATAAATTATACTTTCTTAATGTGACAATATTAACTAGTTATATATTATCGTTATTTTAGTGAGAATAGATGTCTATTAGAAGGGGGATTACTACTAC
>CAZHBK010000021.1:0-8129 GCA_964530465.1 uncultured Nitrososphaeria archaeon
AGCTTATATGTATATTCTAATAACCCTTTAATACGTGCTAACTTCATTTCATTATCAACTTTAACCCTACCATAATAAATGTCCTTATAATAGTCTAACTCACGCATCATATACACTATAGTGTTTAAGCTAATACGTCTTGTTCCGACAAATCGCTTTAATAGATATAGTATTAAACTCTCTGGAGAACCGTATCTCATCCATAATTGAGGTGTAAAGACATTACCTCTAGACTTAGAAACTTTCCTACCGCTTTCATCTAAGAACATTTCATACCTAACATGAAGTGGGGGGTCATAGTTAAGTATCTCTCTAGAAATTCGATCATTAACTCTCACTGAATCAGCTATATCTTTCCCATATGCTTCAAATCTTATATCTAAAAGCCTCCATCTTGCTGCAAATTCTACTTTCCAAGCTAGTTTTCCATCCCCTCTATCAATATAGGCCCATCCACTATATCCACAGCCATTATACCACTTACCTTTAATCTCCGTTCCTATACATTCATACCTAACTCTCTTATTAACTGGATCATATTCAATTGCTTTTGTCGTATATATTCTACCACATTTCTTACATATTGCAAAGTATGGAAGTGTATTTAGATACTTCTCTTGACCAGTTTCCTCATATATGATCTCACCTGCTCTCCTACTATTCCTTAATATTATATCGATTATATCAGTTAGTAATCCCCTTCCATATACCTCATGCGCTGTTACATGCTTATATTCAATTCCGGCTTTATCTAATGCATCAATTAAGAGTGAGCTCATATGTTCACCATATGAGTCATGGCATCCAAATGGATCTGGTATTTTTGAGACTGGTTGTAGAAGATAATCCTCCAGCCATTTGGGTAGTCCTTCTGGTACCTTCCTAAGTCCATCCATATCGTCGGAGAATGCTATTAACTCACTATTATACCCCATATCTCTAAGAGCGAGAGTAACTGCATATGCTCTCACTGCATCAGCCATACTTCCTACATGTGGTATTCCTGAAGCCCCTAAACCACTCTCTGCTCTAATAATCGTTAGATCTCTTCCTAAAGCCTTCTCCCTCTTAATTAACTCAAATGCGACTTTATCAATCCAAGTTCCACGACCTATTATCTCTTGACTCACTCAAGACACCTTTCAAGTAATTTTAATACGGCATATATACCTCCTTTAAGAGCGGAACTATACTCACTAGCACCACTGACTATAATAACGTCATTATCCTCAACATTTAAATCTTCAATCAACCTCTTACTCAACTTAGGATACCAATTATCGATCTCTTCTCCTGAATCGGGGAAGTAAATCTTTCCATCTTTACATATCATAGTAATAGCGCCAGATCCACTAAATTTTACAACATTATCTCTTTCCTCAATTCCCCTTGAAACGCCCTCTGACGCCCTTCTAGCGATAAATATTATATTGACTTTATCTACTTTAATTGGTATATCTATACTATCAAATATATCTATTCTTTCAGCATAATACCTAATGAGTTCGATTCCCTTAGAAGTTAATTTATGACCACTCCTAATAGGATGCATATAGCCTAATTTGCATAATCTCTTTAGAACACCTCTGGCTGTTGAATCTCCAATCTTTAGTTTATCACTGATAAAATACCTACTTATTGAACCTCTTTTAAATGCATGGTAAAGTATTAAGAATATCTCAGGCTCTGTAATATTTAATCTACCTCTAACTTTGTTAAATTCATTAATGAATTCATTCCATCTACCCATTAAAAATATAATTCTATATTCAAATAGATTAGTAATTTTCTTCTAAATATGTTTTATTCAGTATGCCTTAGCCAGTATTGTGATGTGACTTCCATCTTTACCGCATATAATGCAGTTACCTTTTTCTTTTGCATTTAACGGCTCCCCTCTAGTTTCATATCCATTAGTAATCTCTTTGATTTTCTCACTGCATTCTTTACTACCGCAGAAGAATACTCTAATTATTGGTTTCCTCTCATTTACATATTTAATAAGTGTATCTATATCTCTAGCCTCAGCAATTGAATTCTTCAATAATTCCTCAGCTCTCCTCCTCAAGTTACTGAGTATATCCTTTGACTTAATACTAATATACTCCACTATCTTATCAAATTCTACTCTCTCTCTTATTTTAATATCTCTTCTAAAAATTGTGACGAAATTACCCTCTACCTCTTTAGGTCCAACCTCAATTCTAAACGGTACGCCTCTCATATCATAATAGTAGTATTTTTCTCCGGGGCTTCTCTCACTATTATCATAAATAACTCTATAGCCTTGTTTAGCTAGCTTATTATATATCGCATGGCAGTAGTCGTTAATTCTTCTAGTATCAAATCCCTTCTTAGGAATTGGAATGATGACTACTTGTATTGGAGCAACTTCAAAAGGCAGTATTAGCCCATATTCATCCCCATGAATTAGTATTAATGCTGCAAGTATCCTAGCTAATCCTATTCCGAAACAAGTTTGATGTGTAAATTTTCTATTTCCATCTCTATCATGGTATACTATTTCAAATACCGTTGAGAATTTAGTACCTAAGTAATGTGTCGTTCCTATCTGAAGTACTCTACCATCTGGTAGTAGTGTGTCAAATGCATATGAATCAACAGCCCCAGGGAATTTATCAAATTCCTCTCTTTTTACATGGAGGAAAGGTATTGCGAGTTTTTCATATGTAACCTTCTTAAAGATTTCAGCATCCTCCAATACTTGCCTCCTCGCATTTTCCTCACTCGTGAATACATCGTGCGCTTCAATCCATAAAAACTCTCTACCTCTCAAAAGTGGTCGTGTAGCTTTAGTCTCATATCTATAGACCGTGACTGTTTGATAAGCTTTAAACGGAAGATCTTTATAACTTTTAATCCATAACGAGTACAGGGGATACATTGCCGTCTCACTTGTAGGTCTTAATGCAAGTCTTTCTTCTAATGGATTATAGCCTGCTTTCTCAATCCAGAAAACCTCACCTTCAAACCCTTTAATATGCTCCCTCTCTTTCCTTAAATTCCGCTCTGGAATTACAACTGGGAACAAGACTGGTTTATGTCCTGTCTTTTCAAGTTCCTCCTCATATAGTCTAATTATATTCTTCATAATCTGCATTCCAAAGGGTCTATATACAATAAAGCCTTTAACACCATAACGTATGTCAACTATTTCAGCTCTATCGAGTACTTCTGAATACCACTCACTCATTTTTTCACTCTTATTAGGCAGACTTGCTTCTACTATGCTATTCACGTATAACCACCTTTTTACATCATAAAAGTATTGAAAAGATTATTCTCATCTAGAATGATAATATAGTCTATAGGTTAACTATATAATTAATAATACGTATAGCTGGATTTATTAAGATTGATCTAGAGTTGATCGTGGATGAGCAAAAACCTCGTAATATCTAATAATGAACTTCTTAACTATATTAAAAAAATGAATGTAAAAGATCTAAGTAAATTTAACAATGTATATGGATCTATAATCCTTATCGGAGGAGGATTCTATGATTCAACAAGCTTATTACATGCGGCTGAGGCAGCGAGCTATCTTGGATTAGAGAAGATTTATGTTGCAGCAGCTAAGCCAATCGTAGAGAGTTATAGATCGATAAATATTGATTTAATATACATACCTTTACCTGATTATAAATTGACACATGGTTGTGTAAGTAAGCTTAGTAAGCTATATAAGAAGGGCATTATAGATGCTTCAAATGCATTAATTGGTTTTGGATTAAAATCCTTAAATTGCGAGGAATATAATCTAGCTCACATATTATACAATAAATATAATGTTCAAATCGTATTCGACTTCATATCTAATAAATGCATTGACGCACTTCATGAAATTAAGAAAGCCATTATAGTATGTTTAGAAGATGAATTAAATGTTCTTCTAAAGCAGTTTAGCATTTCTGAAGAGGGAATCGATAATTATGTAAAAAGGTTAGTTTCAGAATATGATATATCTATTGTAATTCTCTCTAAATTTAACATAAGTATACTTGCTAATAAAGAACAATACATTATAGCTACACCTAGTAGAAGTGGATTTAAATTCTTTGAGAAACCTATTCTAACTGGGTTGATAGGAGGATTTCTATCGAAGATGAATAATTTAAAATTGGCTATCCTTGGTGCAGTACACCTGTATATTTATGCAGTTAATAAAGCTTTTAATGAATATGGTTGTTCATATACTTCTAATGACATAAAATGTAACATAAGAACTGGGTTAAGGAAATTACTCGAGCTTTCTAATCAACTTTATAAATCTTAGTGCATCGTCAAACATATACTTATTGTTAAACATTACGTAAGCATCTATCTTGCATCCCTCTATTGCCTTATATACTCTCTCCAGCAATTTCCTTAAATCACTATCAGTATATTTATAACTATATTTGTAGCCGTTTATTCCATGAAGTCTATAGTATACTAAGTTACTTGTTTTAAATTCAATATTTTTAAATGGGTCTACACAGTGGACTATCTTAAGCTTCTTAAAGAAGGTTTCAACTTCACTATTTAACCAGCTTTCATGTCTCGGTTCTACAATTAATACTACATTATATTTTGAAAATTCAGTTAATGTTTTCTTTATATCATCTTTAGTCTGATTATTCCACTCTAATTTAGGGGGCAATTGTATAACTACCTTATCTCCCTTTAATGCATCAAGTGCACTTACAGTTATCTCCCAAGCCTTCAATACTTCATTAGTATACTTCAATAATCCATAATTCTCTTTACTACCCCATAGTTCACCTTTATACCTACGCCATGTAGGGCTTGTAAGTGGATGTGTAATACCCTGCCACGCTTTGATAATATATTCGAAGTCTTTAGGTGCTTCCTCTCTCCACTTTACTAAAGTCTCTCTCTTTGGAACTTGATAGAAAGTCTGCTGTACTTCAACAACTTTAAATAACTCGAAATATCTTCTTCTCGAAACTGGAAAACCACAGCATCCTACATGTATCATCGAATAAGCTAATTTAACCAAATAGATTTAAAAGTAAACTGTATCTCTTAAAAGATAACGGTAGCATATTCTTTTACTTATATTTAGGATATTTTAACCTATATTTTTAGAGATGCTAAGTAAGAGAGTCGCATTAATTTCAATGTTTACTTCATTAGCTGTAGTTGGTAGAATTAGTCTAATGATAGTCCCTAATATATCGTTAGTTACTCCATTTACAATACTATCAGCAATTATTGGAGGTCCCTATGAAGGATTTTTAGTAGGACTACTTTCAATGGTTATTAGCGATCTATATATTGGAATAGGTCCATGGACTTTATTTACATCATTATCAATGGGATTTATCGGCTTCCTTTCAGGGATATTGATTAAGAGAATGAGAGATTTAACATTAATCTTTATATCTACGTATCTATTAGTATTATCCTACGATATACTAACTAGTATATTAACCATGCTATTATTCAATATACCTCCATTAATTGCGATAATTAATCTATTCATACCTGTATTCATAGGGTCTATACCTTATCCAATGGGACCCGTGCATGAGTTATCCGCATCATTAATAACTACATATCTAATCAAATATCTACGTTCATGTAAGTATCTGGAGGTGTATATGAATGTCTAATTCAAAAAATCCCTTCAAAATATTAACAGTTTTATTCCTTATATGGGCACTACTAACTACAGTTTCAACTGCATACTACTATAACGAATCACAACTCCTTCTCTCAAAGTATAATAGCATTAGAAGTAAACTAGCTAGCTTAAAGACGTCTTTAGAGAAGATTAGAGAATATGCTTTAAATTTAAATACATCTTATTCAAATCTATTAAGTTCATATGCTAAATTAAACCAGACGTATGCAAATCTAACAAGGCTTTATAATAGTCTAATTGAGAAGTTAAATAGTTATCTTAATAGATCCGTAGCTATTCTGATAATAGACTATGGTAATGGAACGATTCAACACTTCAAAGCATACTTCATAGAGGGGTATAATGATTCCGTATTAAATATAACCATCGCATTTGTAAATGTAAACTATACATACTATAAAGAGTATAATGACGTATTCGTAAATGCTATAAATGGCGTATATAATAAACGTATAAATGCTACGTCAGGATATTACTGGATGCTATACGTAAACCTTAAGCTATCTAGTCACGGAGCACTACAGACTAAAGTTCATGATGGGGATGTTATAATATGGAGGTACATGTTTGTAAAATGGTGAGTTGATTGTAAGTACGGAATAAGGAGGTCTAATGGATGTAAAGATATTATCATTTATATAATAGTTTGTTACGTTAAGCTAAATTTGGGGGCTATTAGTGGATAGTCGTACCACTATTGTTCAGAAATGTAACAGAGTATTAAAGTACTTAAGTAGGATATCTCTTATAATTACTCTTTTATTATTTGTTAGTACGTCGATATATTATGCGCAGAAATATGACTATTATATAGTTGATGAAGTACATTACATATCTGCATCTAAACTAATAATCGAGAATTTTTTCCCGGGGAAACACTGGGTATGGAGATACAATATTCCAAAAGAATACATTCACAATAATTATTTAAATTTAGAGCATCCACCTTTAGGCAAGTATTTGATAATTATATCATTATTGCTTTTAGGAGATTATCCTCTAGCATGGAGACTTCCTGGAATTATATTAGGCTCTCTAACTATAATTCTCATATATTATATTGGGAGAGAGTTAGGAGAGGATATAGCTGCGTTAATATCCGTGATTGCAGTATTAGTAGATCCGATGATTAACTCTATGAGTAGGATTGCGATGCTCGATATATACCTAACCTTCTTTGTTACACTTGCAGCATATTTTATCATTAATAAGAAAGATTTAATTCTCGCTTCAATAGCTGCAGGACTAGCTATATCTACAAAATTGAATGGAATAATAATCTTAATTATTCTAATCTTTATCATAATGCTTACAGACTACTGTCATATCATAAGATTAGAAGATGTTAAAGATCTACTAGAAATATCTAAGCTGGAATTTCTTAAAGGAATTAGCAATGCTCTGCATGCAATATATTCCTTCTTACTTAGACTTGGAGAGATCATCCTATGTATGTTTATTATAGCTGCAATATATCTACTTATAAACATCCCCTTTATAATCAAGTTCGGTTTTATGGAGTGGATAGATCTTCAGATTTGGATGGTAAATGTTCATGCGCATTTTAGAGCCTCACATCCATGTGAAGCTCCACCGATATCATTTAAACCACCGTATCTAAACTGGCTATTTAATATCAAACCATTCATACTCACATATGATTTCTCTGCATGCATGAATATATGTATCTCGGTGTTAATGTTAATCTCATCAATACTATTTGCTATTTTATGTTTGAAGAAGAGAAAGATCATTGATATTCGAATACTCATAATATATCTATGGATCTGGCTTGGCTATACTTTCTATATAATTTTATACATTATCGGTAGGAGCATGCAGTTCATCTACTACATGACTCCACTGATGCCTGCAGTACATTTATCAGTAGGAATATTACCATTATTAGTTGTAGAGCTTATAGAGTGATCCTCTCTTAGTATATACTGACCTATAATTAAGCTACAAATCGTTTATTTAAATTATATATTAAAGTCAAAGTATGTTAAATGGTGTTGGAGATGGTTAAAAAGAGAAGAGATAGAGGTAGAGCTAAGAGGAAGGGAAGAGGTAGAGAGGCCTTCGTATATTGTTCAAACTGTGGAGCTAGAATTCCGAGGGATAAAGCTATTAAAGTCGAACGATGGATGTCTTTAGTAGATCCGCAACTAGAGAAGGAGTTAAAGAAGCAGGGAGCTATAATATTTAGGAAGAAGGTTATTAAATATTATTGTGTGTCATGTGCTGTGCATTATGGAATAGTTAGAATAGGAGGCTATGCTGAGAGAATGGCGAGAGAGCAAACATAATGCTACTTATACTTAAACATAGCTGGAGAAAAGTTAAAAACTTGAGCCAGGTATATATTTTAAATAAATAATGAATCCTCATGATGCATATGATGTAGATACTATTAAAAGTGTTAAAAAACTGATATACGGAGATATTCTAGCATCTG
>CAZHBK010000021.1:8139-14614 GCA_964530465.1 uncultured Nitrososphaeria archaeon
CTATTAAGAGATGGAGGAACATATTTGGAGTATCACAGACCGAATTAGCAAGATGGATGGGGATCTCATCATCTGTAATATCTGAATATGAAAATAATAGAACTAGGACTCCTGGGACTAAATATTTAAGGAAGTTTGTTGAGTCATTGATTGAAATTGACTTAAGGAGAGGCGGTAAAGTAGTATCCTTATTATCTTCTAGTCATCCATCGTATACTGATAAAAGAGCGATCTTACTCATTAGAGACTTCTATACTCCATTTCCATCTATAAAGTTAATTGAAGCTGTTGATGGCGAGGTTATAAGTGGTAATGAATATGTCTCCGACTCTAAGCTATACGGTTATACTGTTGTAGATAGCTTAGCAGCCATTTTATCATTAAGTGGTACTGCCTTCTATAGAATATTTGGCAGGAGTACTGAGCGTGCACTAATATTTACAAATGTATCTACTGGTAGATCTCCTATGGTAGCAATTCGCGTGTATCCCTTAAAACCTAGAATGGTTGTAGTCCATAAACCGACTAAAGTTGATAAGTTATCAATTGAGATAGCGAAGAAGGAGAGGATAATATACGTTAAATCAAGGATAGACGATGTAAACATATTGATGAAGAATCTCGATGAATTAACTAAAAGGATATCTGAGTTAGTAGTGTAATTGGTGTCCTCCTAAATGATAATATTTGATCTGTTTGTTGATCTAACAATTAAAATAACTATAATAATTATAATAGGTCTATTATCGTATTATGCACGTTTTCTAGATTTTAAAGGTGTAATTGCAGGTATAATCATCGGTCTACCCGTAATAGTGTTTGGAGGATATAGTTGGTTCTTAATACTATTCTCATTCCTGCTAGTGGGCAGTGTAGCTTCTCACATAAGTAGTAAATGCGGAAAGTATAGCAATTGTAATAGTGAGAAATACTTAAGAAGTTGGAAGAACGTTATAGCTAACGGTATATGGCCTATGCTAGCAGCATTACTACTACCATTTACTCAATGTAGTGATCACATATGGTTGAATTATAATATACTGCTTATATTCTACGTATCATCAATAACAACTATGCTCTCTGATACAATAGCTACTGAAACGGGTCTTTTATCACCTGAGGAACCTAGATTAATTCATAAACCATGTATAAAAGTCACAAAAGGTGTTTCTGGTGGTGTTACAATTGCAGGAACATTATTTAGCTTTATTACTTCGGTAGTTTACGCGGTCTTCAGCTATCTCATACTTCATTCTACGACACATAATTCTCTGACTATCAAGTCCATAGTTTTCATACCAACAGTTTCTTTAGCTAGCTTCACTGGATGCTTATTAGATAGTCTGATTGGAGGCATTCTACAGCCTAAGTATAGATGTATTGATGATGAGAAAATAGTTGAAAATGTACTTGAATGTAAAAACGGCGCTATTTTAATATCAGGTTGTAAATTCATAGATAATCATATTGTGAATTTCATAGCTAGTCTATTAGGAGGTTTAATATCTATCGTGATTTACATCTTGCTTCAGAATATATAATGTCTCTCTCTTCATCAGTTATATAACCCATTTCATATAATACATCTGTTAAATCGCATATTTTAACCAATATATCTAACTGATACCCTAATCTCCTAATCCTCTTAGAACCCCCCTCCTCTCTATCAAGTATTATAAAGATCTTCTTAACCTCCGCTCTAAATTTTAGGCGTATAGCATTAATCGCACGTTCAATAGTACGACCACTACTAATCATATCATCAAACAGTAATATCTTATCACTTGAATCTATCTGTCCAAGAACTAATCTATCACATTTCCTACTTAATAATGCAAATGGAACTTTAAGCTTCATCGATAATGGTGGTATGAATAATATTCCCTTATTCAATATACCTACTACCTTAGTTACATCCTTATAATTAAGCCTAGCTATCTCATTCTTGATTAAATCTATCAATCTCCTTAAGTATGATGGTTTATTTGATAACATTCCAAAATCAAGGTAATACTGGGTTCTACGTCCGCTAGCAAGCATAAAATCTCCAAATATCAGTACTCCTCCTCGTGAGATTATCTTAGCGAGTATACGAATGCTATCATACTCTATCATTTCAACCATCGCGACTTAGTTTACAATTAGAATTACATACCAAAGATATAAATATGGCTATCGGTTTAGACATGTAAATATATTTGAATGCATCAAAATACTTAAAGCATTGCAACTACTTATTTCATGTTTGAATTAACAGATTCTATTATTGTGGTGATTGAGATATGATTAAAGTTGGAATTAATGGATTTGGAAGGATAGGGAGGATTTTCTTTAGGAGTGCAATGAACATGAGTAATATTAAGGTAGTAGCTATCAATGATCTAGCTGACGTTAAGATACTAGCTCACTTATTGAAATATGATAGTATCCATGGAAGATTAGATGCTAATATATCAGTTGAGGGAGATGATATACTTAAGATTAATGGAAATGAAATTAAAGTATTCTGTAAGAGAAATCCAGCAGAAATTCCATGGGATGAATATGGAGTTGACGTTGTGATTGAATCTTCAGGTGTATTTAGATCTAGGGAAGGTGCCTCTCTACACTTTAAGAGAGGTGTTAAATACGTCGTTGTATCCGCTCCGATGGACGATCCAGATATAATGATCCTGCCATATATCAATGAGGATAAATTTGATCCTAACAAGCATAAGATAATCTCAATGGCTTCTTGTACAACTAATGCATTAGCACCATTAATTAAAGTACTTCTTGAGAATTTCGGTATTGTAAAAGGTCATATGACTACAATCCACGCATATACTAACGATCAGAGGCTACTAGATGCAATACATAGAGATCCTAGAAGGGCTCGAGCAGCTGCAGTCAATATAGTACCAACTACAACTGGAGCTTCTAAAGCAATATTTTATATTTATCCAGAGCTTAAGGGTAAGCTAACAGCAATGTCTATCAGAGTTCCAGTCGTAGATGGTTCGCTAATAGATCTGAATGTCGAAGTTGAGAAGAATGTAACTAGGGAGGAGGTTAACCAAGTATTTAAGGAAGCTGCCGAAGGTGATCTATCAGAAAGCCTATTATACGTAGATGAACCAATCGTCTCAAGCGATATCGTAGGCCTCCCCTATCTATCGATATTCGATAGCCTATTAACTAATGTAGTAGGAGGTAATCTAGTTAAGGTAATAAGCTGGTATGATAATGAATTCGGGTATTCATATCATTTAGCAAAGCTAGTATCAAGAATATTTAAAGGTGTTATCTAACGAGAGAAATAACATCTTTTTTACTTTACTATTAGCTACATCTAGCGCAAGAATATTTTCAAATATCCTTTATCTCATTAATGTCAACTTATTAAATACTACTAATTAAGTGTGTAGAACTAACCTTTTTAGTATCTTCTTACTATTAGTATTACCATATGAGAATTCTCGTAATGCTTTATATTCTAGGCATAGCATATGGACTTATAATATCTCTATAACTTACAGGTTCATAAAAAATAATTTCTTTTATAGATATTTATGGTAGTGAGAGATGTATAGTATTTTAATAAATCACTTAAGAGAATTAATTAATAAATTAGATTTACAACTATATCTAGTAGATCCCCCTAAAGTTATGAATATTCTCGATTCTATAAATCATGTAAGTATTGATTTTGGAGTAATAACGCCTATAAAGTTATACTACCTTCTTAGAGAAAATACCAATAGCTTGAGAGTGTATAGGAGAGCTATAGTAGGGATATTAACGAGAGATATTAATCTAGGATATTCAGTTAAGTTATTAGGTAGCATGTTAAATATAATAACCTATAACATGGGTAGTTACATACGCGTTAATGATTTTGAGCACGGGTTAAATCTAGTAGATATAATGCTGGTAGATTCTAATGCAGTTGAGAATATTAACTTTGATCATTGCATAGAAGTTAAATGGTTTAACAATATTAATGTGAAAGTATGTAGATATCGGTTTAAAACTATTATAATACTGCCTGATAGATATAGAGATATCGCTGCATATACCGCTTTACTATATATAGTAAGGCCTATGCTTCATATCTTATTTAAAGAACCCTTCTTAACATATCCCTTGATAAAAATTGAGGAATATAGCGATTTGCTATCAATCTATCCAATTGATAAATTGGGTAAGCTAATATTAGACTGTAAGCACTTATATGGATTTAAAATACTTTCTAAATCTGAATCTTACATAGAGATATTAGATCCATTTATATCAAATAATTCATCTTAATTCTTCATCGATTTTATCATATCTTAGTAATCCTATCTCTCTCAAAAATAAAATCATCTCTTTTATTCTACTCCTAGCCTTAACTCCTTTATCAGTTATCCTATATAATTTCCTGCCATTCTTATCTTCAAACTCCTCAACTAATCCATTTTCAATCATAATCTTAATTCTCTCCCTAACTCTAGGGTTAGGCATATTAGATTTAGTTACTATATAACTTATAGGCTTACCCTCTCTATCGAGAGCGCTTAATATATCGTATATTATTACAATATCCGGCCTATACTTCATACTTCAGAACCACCTATCTTAATTTTAATTTCTTGCTGAAGGAGGAAGAGGCTAGTGTACGCGAAGAGATCCATGTATAGTGTGAAGAATTCAGATAGTGGTATTATCTCTAGTGTGTTAAGTAATCTACCTATCAGTAATAGTGCTAGTGATGCCATCCAGAGACTTCCAGATATAAGTCTACCACTTCTAACCCTTGCAATGTAAAAATATAAGAGAAGTATTGCCTCTAAAGAAACTACCCACATGAATACTTTGCAAATTATGCTTAAATAACTGCTAATTTCAACACTCATAGATATAGCTATTATTGCTAAAGGAACTTCCTCTAATTTATATGATGTCCTAATCTCTCTAATCTCAAAGTATATAGGATTAAATAATCCAATGGACAGCAGCATATTATAAGCTAGTATGCCCATTTGATGCATCACTAAGCCTGAGATCCTGTCATCTAGAAAGAGGAATAGCATCGAAGTCGAATTAAATAGTATAAGTGATAAGCTTGAAAGTAGGAAGAATATAAAAGCGTAAAATATAAGCTTTATATCACTTGCTTTTGAAATCCTCAGAATTATGTAAAATTCTCTAATCAAAAGTAATATCAATATTGACATTAAAACTCCTATTACTAGTGAAACTCCAGACGCAATTAACGGATATCCACCAATCATTCCTATCACTTAAAGCTATATGCATTATTTAACTTCAATCGAAGTACTTCATGCTTTCACTAAATCTAACTTAAAAAATTATTTCAAAAACTAAAATATATTCTAATTAATGCTGAGAGCATATGTTAATATTAAAATGTAAAGACACGAGTATAATAATACATACAATATAATTCTTGAATTAGAATATTATATTCATTAACTATCTCTAGTATTGGAGCAAGGATCTGAGGGATATATTTGATGGATTTAATCGAGTTAATAGAGAGTGCAAAAGCTAGTAGTAACTTAAGAGATCTAATTAAATCTAGTTTAAAAAAGCTATCAATAGCATTGAATGAGTATGTAAATGCGCTTAATTTAAGTGATAAATATCTGAGATTAGCCACTTCCCATTTGATAGGTAGAGGGAAGTTGTTTAGAGGATTATACACTTATTTAATTTCTATCGCATTAAATGCTTCGGAGTCCAAGGCGATTACATTAGCTGTCGCGGGTGAATTGTATCATACAGCTAGTTTAATTCATGACGACATCATAGATAGATCACCTATTAGGAGAGGAATCGAGGCTGTGCATGTAAAATATGGCGTTAATAGAGCTATTCTAGCAGGTGACTTACTAATAGTATATCCGAATCTTCTGCTATCTAAGTTAGGTTCGAAGGTTATAGAACTCTTATCACTAGCTGGAATAGAATTATGTGATGGTGAATCCCTAGAGCTTAATTATAATCTTAATAATATTAATTTAGATATATATAATAGAATTGCTTATAAGAAAACCGCCGCATTATTCGAGTATCTTTTTAAGGCAGCTTCTGTAATAGCTAATAAGCTATATCTAATGGATATGTTAGGTAAATTAGGAGTTAATGTTGGAATGGCTTTTCAATATAGAGATGATATGTTAGATATTATTGGTAACTCGAAAGTTCTAGGAAAGCCTGTGCATATGGATGTAAATAAACCTAATCTAATATACGTTCTTAAAAAAGAATATAAAACATCTATTGAAGACGCCTTAAAAATAGCTATGGATATGATTGATATTAAAGTCAGTGAGGCTACTAGCATAATAGATGAACTTCCAATATCAGCAAGATTTAAAGAAGTACTTAAGATATTAACCTACTTCCTCAAGAAGAGGAGTTTATAATGATTAAATTAACTCCAATACATTCATATATCATTGGCTTTATAATATCACTATTTTATGCC
>CAZHBK010000022.1:0-8619 GCA_964530465.1 uncultured Nitrososphaeria archaeon
TCTATTACTCTCCAGCTTTTAGGAATCGCGTTTAATACTAGTTTTACAGCATTATCTAGCGCTTCAGCTATACCTCCCTCCTTAGAATACTCTACATGTAGATAAATATGCATCCATCCCTCTTGATCTAACGCGTTAAGTGCGTATTTAATATATTTTAATGCTAATTCCGGAAGAGGCATTATTACTCTATCCACGCAATTTCTAATATATCTATTTATTATAAAAGCTGCATCCCCTCTATATAATATTATTTTATCATGGACTTTATTCAGGTAGTTGTTTTCTAAGTGGTAGTATATTGCTATTGGATTAATATCAATACTATGTATAATATCAATACTTCTATACTTGGCAATTAATATCGTATATGGACCTACTCCAGCAAACATATTTGCTATCCTCTCACCACTCGATATTAAATTAACGATTCTCCATCTCTCTTTAGATAATCTAGGTGTAAAGTAGACTTTCTCAACATCAAGCTTGAATATAGCTCCATATTCCTTATACTTAGTTATAGTTCTTTTCTCACCAGCTAGGTATTCATATCCTCTAATTCGATATGTCCCACTTACTGGTGATATCTGCCTTAATACTACTTTAATATAAGGCATTTTATCGATTATCCTTCTTGCAAACTCAAATCTACCTTCTAATAATTCATCTGGTATTTTTATAATTGCAATATCCCCTATGATATCCATGCTTTTGATTACTCTATCTACATTATTAGAACCATATATCTCTTCTGCTATCTCCCTTAAAACTCTCCTACCCATTTCATATACGATTATAACACAAAGGAGTAGAAAATATTACTATCAGATGCTATTAAATATAAGTGCTACATATTGAAGCGATATATTCCATTTTTTATGGGTTTTAACAGAATTTACGTGCTTATTTAATTCTCTCTACTCCTTCTCCTTTCTTCACACCCTCTCCAGCCTTCTCTGGATATATAGCATAATATATGTTATGTAGCAGATATTCTGGCGGTACTAAACCCTCCCATTGAACTATATCATTAATCACAATCTTAGGTACAGCTGAAACCTTATAATATTCTGATACCTCCGGGAACTCTATGGTTTCCCATGCTTCAGCATCGATATTACTATTTATAATTGCAAACATATATGCTGTAGATACCATTTTAGGACAGTATGGGCATGAGGGTGTTATAAATACTTGAATATTAACATACTTATCTATAGACTTGACTTCTTCAATGATATTTTCTGGTAAATCCACCTCTCCTCTTGAGACTCTAACTATAGTCTCTATAAAGCTTGGAAATTCTAAACCTGATGGAATTCCATAGAATTTAATTAAACCTTTATTAACGCCTTTTAATACAACTACTGGAGCACCTTTAATCTTAAATAAGTTTCTTAATTCTTCTAGTTTATCCTCAATGTAAAACTCCCTTAAGTGAAGTTTATCACTTAACTCTATAAGCTCCTCATATAGTTGTTTAATTAAATTACAGTATTTGCATCTCTCACTTCTAGTATTTACAAAGATTAATTCGACTTTCTCCTTAAGCCTACTCCAATATTCCTCGATGATAATCTTCTTATCTTCGCTAGAGAGTAATGGCTTTGATTCCTCAGCCAATCTCCTCACCGAGGTTATGTATGGATATAGATTAAATACCTTAACTATTTAAATTTAACGAATAATAGCTATATCTGTATAATGATATGAATGCATATCGAGATTGAGTTTAAATAGATTCAAGTACTGGATTTAAATATGATATATTTTGGTGATGATTGAGGATAAATTTTGGTTTTTCGATATTTCAGAAGGTGAGTTCAAAGGTAGATCTTCAATATGGTTATGGGCTTTAGATAATAACGGGAGTGTATATGTCTTTGTAGATCCAGAGTTCAAGAATTACTTCTATATAGATGGGGATGTAGCATCATTAAATGATATTAGATATCTAATTGGAACTGAAGTAGGAAGTGGGGCTAAAGAAATAGAAGTTAAGTATGAAGAGAAGGTAATTGGTTCTTCAAGAAAGAAATTTATTAAAATTGAAGGTCCTAATGAGTCAATTAAGAAGATTATCCAAGTATTTAAAAGGAAGCTTGGAGAGCAGAATCTATATGAGGATGACATTAGATATACTAACAAATATTTAATGGTTAATGATTTAAATCCAGCTTCATGGTATGAATTCTCGGGGGAGGAGTTATATTCTAAGAATGGTATTAAATTCTATACTTTAGTTAGAAAGCCTAAATATCTTGAGCATTATGTAGGTTATCCTCCATTAAAGACTGTGTCTATTGATTTTGTGGTTGCGAGTGGATATGGGGAGCCTGATCCTAAAATAGATCCGGTACTAATGATTGTAGTCTATGATGGTAGTACCGAGCCTAGATTCTTCGAGCTTAAGGAGAGTGTAAACGATTATCATTTACTAAAGGAGTTTGACCGATATATTGATTCCCTAGATCCACACGTCATAGTTACTTTTGGAGGTAATTCAATCTACTGGCCTTACATCCTCAATAGATGTAAAGCAATAAGATACATGCTTACCATAGGTAGATTAAATATTGAAGTACATCAGAGTCTATTTGGTCATATATCGATAGCTGGTAGAATTCATGTTGATTTAAAGGATTACGTAGAGGATATACCAGCATTACAACGTAAGACTCTTGAGGAATTAGCTGAATTTATAGGTATAGAAGGACCCAGATTTACTATAGATTACTTTAGATATTTCGATTATTGGCGTGATAAGAGAGACTTACTTAGAGAGTATTTAAAGTGGAGGGTATGGGCAATTTATAATGCCTTTAATCTACTGAAAGATCATATCTTCACGTTATCGAATATAACTGGAATACCTCCAGATTATGTGCTAACTGCATCCTCAGGAAGACAGGCTGAGTTCTATATAATGAGGAAGGCTGTTAACAGGGGGATTATAATACCTAAAGCTCTTGAAAGAAGACCTAAGTCATATCCTGGAGGGCTGGTACTAAAGCCTACTAAGGGTTTGCTAGAGAATATAGCTGTTATAGACTATAAGTCGATGTATCCGAGTTTAATAATGAAATATAACATCTCTCCTGAAACATTAGTGAGGGCTCGTGGTGGGGATGTAGAGTATTTTGATGAAGTTGGCATTGGTGTTAGGAGAGATATTAAGGGATTACTCCCATTAATTGTAGAGCATTTAGTTGAGGAGAGAGATAAAGTTAGGAAGAAAATAAAAGATCTTGAGAGAGACTCTCCATTGTATAACATATTAAATGCTAGACAGAAGGTACTTAAGGTATTAGCTAATACAATGTACGGGTATATGGGTTGGCTCGGTGCTAGATGGTATAGTCTGGAAGGTGCTTCATTAATAACATACCTCGGTAGGACTGTTATATCGAGAAGTATTGAGAAAGCTAAAGAACTAGGATTAAGAGTTGTATATGGAGATACGGATAGCTTATTCGTACACTATGATGAGGATAAAGTCGGTAAACTGATTAAATGGATTGAAGATGAATTAGGGTTAGAGGCTAAAATAGACGTAGTATATAAAAGATTATTATTTACTGAAGCTAAGAAGAGATATGCGGGATTAACTACAGAGGGTAGGATAGATATAGTTGGATTAGAGTATGTTAGAAGAGATTGGTGCGATTTCGCTAGGGAGTGCCAGTACAGAATTATTAAGATGCTTCTCGAAGGCTCACATAAGGATAGGTTAATTAGCGAATTTAGATCTATGGTTAACATGCTTAGAGGTAAGAAAGTACCTATTGAAAAATTAATTATCTGGGAGCAGATCACTAAACCCCTAAATGAATATAAAGCAAATACACCACATATCGCAGTTGCTAGATCATTAGCTAGGAGGGGTTGGAGGATTAGGAAGGGTATGTTTATAGGCTATATAATAGTTAAAGGTAGCGGACCCTTATATAAGAGAGCAGTTCACTATCTAGACGTAGATCCAAAGGATGTAGATTGGGACTACTATATTAAGAATCAGTTACTTCCAGTCATAGCTAGAGTACTAGAGCCTATCGGCGTCGGATCTAAGACTTTAGAAGCTATCGTTAGAAGCGGCGGTTTCGGATTAGAAGCCTTCATAAGATAAAAGTTATAATATGGTTAGACCTATTGAATTATTATTCAACGATCTAAATAAGATAATTACTTTAATCAAGGAGGAGAAGGGCCCTCATGCATTAATTTACAGTGATGACGCAGATGGTATTTCTTCAGCAATCATACTTTCATTACTTCTAGATAGATTTAGCTGTAGTTATAAATTTATATGCCTAGATAAATTCTATCCTGAATTAGTTCCTGATATATTAAACATAGTAGATGGTCTAATATTTATACTCGATATAGGTGGACCGATTTATAAATTCATTCCAGATGAATTCAAATCGAGAGTAATTATATTCGATCATCATCAAGAACACTTAGAGATACCTAGTGATATCTTATATGTAAATCCTCATAGGTATGGTTTTAAAGAGGATCAAATACCTCCAACCTCTGTCTTAACATATATGCTCTATAGACTACTAGACAGATCTTCTGCCATGAAGTGGGCATGGTTAGCTTTAATCGGCATTGGTGAATTAACGTATGAACTCCAGGGGTTAAATTGGACCATACTATACGATGGTTTAAAGGCTAAGTGTATAGTTAAAAGTGACCATGGGTTTAAAATATGTTATGGTGGCATTAAGAAGGATTATAAATCTCTATACAAAGATATTACGCTGGTCATATCAGTAGGATATTTTGAGAGTGAGTTACCAATTAGGATAATACCATATATAATAAGGGGTGATTACCATAGGATTCACGAGTTAGCAGTTAGGTATTCCGAAGTTAGAAAGAGAGCTTTCAATAATCTACTATCTATACTTGAGAAAGAGGGACTTCTAGTTAAAGAGAGTATTCAATGGTTTGAAGACTTCAATCAAGACTTTTATAATATGGGCACTAGGGTATTTGATAGCTTTACGACATATGTAGCACATCAAAGTAGACTACTAGATAAGTTCAAATATCTAATTGGCTTACAGCTCAGAAATCCATACATCCCCGGATTTGGATATTTAACTATGGATTGGATTAATATTGCTGTTAGAGTGCCTAAAGCGTTAGAGGTTAAGATAGTGACTAAGAAAGCACAGCCAGTCTCAGCATTAATAGAGGCTTCTACAATTCCATTAGGTGGTTTAGGATATGGATATGAAACTAAAGGAGCCGGTGTTATCCCATACGCTGAGAAAGAAGAGTTCATTAGATTATTTAATGAATTAGCATCAGGTAGTATATAGAATGAGAGAGGTTTTATTTAGTGACTTCGTTAAATTATGTAAGAGGCTTCGACAAGCTTCATCGGTTTTAGAGAAGAGAAATTTAATAGCTTCATTTCTTACAAGGATTGATAGAAGAGATTGGAAGCCTTTAATCATGCTATTAAGCGGTAAGGCTATTCCAGAGAGTTTAGAGGGAGGTCTTGGTCTCGGTTTTTCACTAGTTAATAGAGCTTTATCAATGAGTGTAAGACCTTTAATACCATTATCTAAACCAACTGTAAGAGAGGTATATGAGGAGTTAATTAGAATATCTAAGATTAAGGGTTCTCATGCTCAAGATAAAAAAGTTGAAGCTCTAGCAAGTCTGTTATCTAGACTTAACGATGAAGAGAAGAAATGGCTGATTAAAATTATATTTGGAGAGCTTAGAATAGGAGTTGTAGATGGTCATATCCTTGCATCATTAGCAGATGTATTAAATACGCCATTAGAGTTAATTAGGAGAGCCTACCTTTTAAGAGGTGATTTAAGTGAGTTAATAGACTTAATTAATTCATCTGAGGATCTTAAGAATGTTAAGCCTATAATCTTTAAACCTGTTAAACCAATGTTAGCTACTCCCGCAGATAGCATAGTTGAAGCATATTCGATGATTGGTGGTGGTGAGGCTGCTGTTGAAGTTAAATATGATGGTGCTAGAGTTCAAATACATATTAAGGATGGTAGAGTGAAGATCTTCAGTAGAAGACTGACTGATGTAACTTCAAGCTTACCCGATATAGTATCAATAGTGAGAAATTCAATTAAAGCTGATGAAGCAATCTTAGAGGGAGAAGTGATAGCTATTGATGAGAGTGAGAAGCCCCTTCCCTTCCAAGATTTAATGAAGAGGTTTAGGAGGGTTAAGGAGCTTCATAAAATTATTAAGGAGATACCTGCTAGACTATACCTATTTGATATAATATATCTAGATGGTAAGTTACTAATAGATGAGCAATATGTTAAAAGATATGAAGTATTATCCTCAATAGTACCATGTGGTTTACTTGCGGAACGCATAGTTACATCTAATATTAACGAAGCTGAGAATTTCTTTAGGAAGGCTATTGAGAAGGGGCATGAGGGAGTTATGGTAAAGCGCTTAGACGCACCATATATATTAGGATCGAGAGGTAAGTACTGGATTAAGGTTAAAACAGCAGAGTATGTAGACTTAGTCATTGTTGGTGCTGAGTGGGGGCATGGACGTAGAAGTGGATGGCTAAGCGATTATTATCTAGCAGCGTATAATCCAGAAACAGGTAACTTTGAGATAGTAGGGAAGACTTTTAAAGGTTTAACCGATGAAGAATTTCAATACATGACTAAAGCGTTACTCGAAGATATGATCCGAGATGAAGGATTTAGAATATGGGTTAAACCTAGAATCGTAGTTGAAGTTGCATTTAATGAGATTCAGAGGAGTCCCAAGTATAAAAGTGGTTTAGCTCTTAGATTAGCTAGAATAATTAGGATTAGGGAGGATAAAGATCCATATGAAGCAACTACCATCCAGGAATTATATCAAATGTATAAAAAGCAGTTTGAGTATAAAGGCAGCTTAGAGAGTTAATATATAGTGTTGTAACTATAGGTTGATACACTATCGATACATTAACAATAAATGGATAAACAGAGTATAATATAATGGCATCAGTTGACTGGGTATAACCCGAGATGGATGGGTTATACCCTCTCCGCGGATCTGCCCGCGGAGAGCCAAAGGATGTAGTTACCCAAAGCTCCCGCGGGCTTACATGCAGAGGCCCGGTCTCCGAGGAGGATAAACCTCCAAGGAGATCGAGCCAAAGCATGTAAGCTCGTGAGAGCAGAGGGTAACTACATCCAGAGGCTCTCCAAAGGCAGATCTAAGGAGAAGGTATAACCCATCTGTGTTAATGCCTCATGGAGTCTCCAAAGGATTAGGGCACGGTGATGGGTTGCCGGCACCCTCACCGGGCAAGCCCTAATCCCGAGGAGACTCCGACGGGCCCGATGAGGCATTAACACACTCGGGTTATACCCAGTCAACTGATGCTCCTATAATATCCTAATACTCTTACTTAATGTATCTACTGCTTTTACAAATAATATTGAATTATACGCTTCATCATCTCCCTTCATACATTTACAATTTTTAGATAACCATTCATACTTCATATATCTAGCTATCGTTCTGAGTAATTCTACAGCTTGAGAGAATCTCTTTAACCTGATTAATGCATTAGCAAGTATTAGATTAAGCCTTATGATTATCCCTCCATTCACTCCAGATCCACTCGTAATGGGAGGTTTACATTGAATGTCATAAGTCCAGTTAACATTAGTATATCCGCATTCGGTCTTAAGTTCTCTTAATATAGTCTCCAAGTTCTCTACTATCTTGCTATCCTTCACTAGAACATTCGAGTATACCGAGTATATAGTATCCAATGATACTCTAATATCATACTTGCCATAGAAGTCAATTAATGTTGCGAATGATGAATCCAGCCATAATTTATCGAGTAATCCATCTGATAAATTCATCATTCTTTCTTCAATAACCCTGAGTTTTTCTCTTAATCCGATAGTTGTAAATAAGTCGTATACTTCTTCTAAAGATAGGAGGTATATTAAATTTGAATATGTTACAGTCCCCTCTCTACATAATCCTAAAGCCCAATCTTCATTAGCTTCTTGCTCGACTAATCCATCACCGTTTATATCTCTATTAGCTAGATATTCAAGTGATTTTAAAATATATTTAGAGATATCGATGTTGATCTGATTATGAAAGTGCTTAAATATTTTAGAAAGTATTATAAGTGCATAAGAGGTTGAATCAATATCAGGATTTAATCCATAGATTAATCCAACTCCTTTACGAACCTCTGTTGGAAACCCTCCTAAATTCTCCTTTAGATATTTATCATCAGCATTAAAATCCTTAAAACTGGTAATCGGACTATAAAACCCATATCTATATTTAAGTAATGAGTCGCTTCTAATCTGACTTAATAAAATCCTGTTAAAAATGGTCAATATATAGTTCCTTAAGTCTCTCTTAAGCTTTTCTGAGTTCAAGACATAATCTAATATTACAATGCAATCTCTAAGTTTAAAACCATAATTTACATAGTTATCTAACATTCTTACGATATTATTATACAACCTCTTTTCAATAGATGCCTTTATCTCACTAAGATGTCTAATATCTTCAAGATTAATGCTGGAGATCTCGATTTTCATGTAATTTCTAGAATTTCACATATATATGAAGCAC
>CAZHBK010000022.1:8629-14177 GCA_964530465.1 uncultured Nitrososphaeria archaeon
TAATTCTCCTGGAGAACCATCGTCATCAAATTGATAAATTAAAATAGGTTTAAACTAAGTTCTAGTATAAAATATAGGGTGAGAAGTAATATTTTCTCTTAAGGGTTATAGTAAGGTGTGAAAGTAGATGAAAATTACTAAATACCCCTCCTTTATTAAGTTGTTCGACATGGTTAAAAAAGGTATTTTAAATGGATCTACAAGGATTCTGCTTGAGTTAATAGGAGTATTATATAATTTTATCCAAGAGTATGGTTTCAACTCTAATTTAATATCTAATTTATATCACGTTAGAGAATATGTCTTAAAGTATAGACCTACATCCCCCCTACTCTACAATTTTACTAATCAATTAATTTACTTTGCTGAAGAGAAGTCTAAAGAGCATTTAAATACTTATATTCTGCTTAATTGGCTTGAAGCATATAAGCGTATGGTTATTAATTCTCTAGATAAAATCTCCGAATTCTTTAAGGCTAGAGTATCAAATGTGAATGCTATTTTAACCCATGGATATAGCTCAACTGTTTTAAAATCTCTTATAGTAGCTTCAAGTAATAGAAAATTTAAGGTGATTGTTACTGAAACGAGACCTGATTATAGTGGTTTAAGACTAGCTAGAGACTTAATGAGAGAAGGTATTAACGTGGAGGTTATTATTGATTCTAGTGTTAGAAGCATTATCAGAGACGTTGACTTAATTGTCTTAGGTGCTGAAGCTATAGCCTCTGATGGGGCAGTCATCAATAAGATTGGATCTGGAATGATAGCATTTATAGCTAGGGAGTATAGAAAGAGAGTTTTGATTTTAAGTGGTAGTTACAAATTTGCTACACAGACGTTATGGGGTAAGTTAGTTAGAACATATGAGAGGGAGATATACAATATTTTACCTAAGGAGTATAGAGATTTAGGTATTAATATTAGAGTTCCTGCATATGAAGAGATACCTCCATCACATATCGATGCTATTATTACTGAAGAAGGGTTAATTCCTCCTAAAGCATTTATATTACTCATTGCTGAGAAATATCCCAATATAATAGCGAGGGAGGGGTTTTAAATGTATGATCTAATCGTTATTGGGCTAGGGCCTGCGGGGGCTTCAGCATTGTATACTAGTGCTAAAACCGGCTTAAAAGTATTAGGGGTTGATAAAAAACGAGAGATTGGTGTACCGATTCAATGCGGCGAGTTTCTCCCCGCAGATGATGAGTATAATAATATACTTCCTAAGGCTAAACATTTAGAACTCTTAAAGAACTTCCCTAAAGACTTTATTAAATGTCATATTTATCGGGTATCGCTATACTCACCTAATGGTATTAAGTATTGTGATAGATTCCATGGATATGTAATTGATAGAGAGACATTTGATAAATGGATTGTCTATAAGGCTATTGAGTGTGGAGCTGATGTTAAGATTAATACGACTGTAATCGGAATTACCCGAAGGAATAATATCTATACTATTAAAGCTCATAGTCTAAGTGGATATGTGGAGCTTAAAGCGAGAGCTGTGATTGCTGCATCTGGGGCATCATCAAATATTCTTCCAATGCTAAACTTACCTAAGGAAGACAATCCATATAACCTAGCTAGTACGATGCAGTATGTTATGGCTGGTTATGAAGGTGATATTAATGAGGTTGAAATGTATACTGGGTCTCGGTATGCTCCTGGTGCATATGCTTGGATTATACCAAGAGGTGAAGGATTTGCAAATGTAGGAGTTGGTGTTAGATCTCCCTTCATAAAAAAGATAGATAGAAATTGTAATGTAAAATCATTTTTAGATAGATTTATTAGAGAGCATCCAATAGCATCTACCAAGCTTAAGAAAGCTAAGGCTGTAAGTATTACTGGCGGTATAGTTCCCGTAGGCCCTCCATTAAAGAGTTATAATGAGTCCTCAATTGCAGTAGGTGATGCAGCAAATCAGGTTATTGCATGTATTGGAGCCGGGGTTCCAACAGCAGTAATTGCTGGTTCGATTGCTGGAGAGGTAATCGCTCTACATATAACTGATAATACACCACTATCTGAATATTGGAATATTACCTATAAAGAGATAGGTGATGCATTAGAGAACGGATATAAAATCAGATTGGCAATTGATTTAATGTGCAGAAGTGATAAGATATTAGAGAAGTCTATAGAGTATGTATGCAGTAGGAGTTATACAGATCTAATTAGAGTCCGAATACCCAAAGGGATCAACTTAATAGCATTGGCATCCAAGATTATAGGAGAGTTTTCTCATTAAAGATCTCATTTAGGAATAGGAGTATCTAAAGAATTTAGGCTCTCTCTGAGTTAAATAAAATTGCATAATTGAATTACACTATTAATATTAAGTTGATGTTGATAAAGAATTATCATGACATAGCTTGAGAGACTACATATAGTTAAAACTCGATAATTTCTACCTCCTTATCCGGCATTTTCAATATGGCGAACGTTCTCTTACCTGTTAGATACCCGCATGCTTCACCCGGTATTAAATGTAATGTATTTCCATAGAACTCTCTTTTAATGATATGTAAATGTCCTGTAATTACTACATCGTATAAACCACTTTTAATTAATGCATTGACGAAATGGTTATCTGTACCATGTGTTAATATGATTTTACCATCCACATTTATTTCAACACTTGAGTTATAGAATTCCCATCCTAACTGTTCATATTTATTCTTAAGTAATCCTCTCTCACAATCATTATTCCCCGCTACTCCAATCATCTTGCATCTTAGTGGTTTAAACCAGTCTACTACGAATGGTGCTATATGATCACCTGCATGCAATACCATGTCAACATTAGGTTCCGAATTGATAATCTCTACTAATTTAAATACAGCTTCCTTATTATCATGTGTGTCAGCTATAACAATTATCTTAGCCATGATCTCACGCTAAATATGATAAATATTAATGTTTTTTAGTAATTAGTGCGTTAACTATTGTTCATTAACTTTAATTTATGTCTCTGTATATTTCTCTAAGTTATTAGCTGCTGGTATATTGATTATAGCGTTAGACCTTAAGTCAAAGAAGACAATTTTATTATCCTCATCTCGATAGGCTAATAGCGGTATTGCAATCGTATCTTTAGTATATTTAACCATTTTCTCAGCCATCCTTCTAATATTAGTATTCTTCATCTTAGTAGCCTTACACTCTATAATGTATACTTTATCTCTAGATAATGCTATTAAGTCAATTGGTTTTGAACCAGCTATTCTAAATACAGTATATCCTAAATCCTCAAGATATTTCCTAACTCTTAATTCAAATTTATAACCCCTCTTATACATCTTATTAACCATTCTAAAATAGTGGATAATGGCATCCATTTTTATATATGTGGCTTGTTAAAATTTAGAAAGTGATATAGTACTAGCTTTTAAGGGGTGCCTTAAATTGGATAAGGCTGAGAAGGTAGTTAATCTAGCTATTAGACGTGGTTTTTTCTGGCCGGCTTATGAGATATATGGCGGTGTTGCAGGATTATACGTATGGGGGCCTCTCGGCGTTAAGCTAAAGAGGAAGGTTGCTGATTTATGGAGAGCGATGTTCGTAGAGGCACATGATTTTATAGAGATTGATTCTCCATCTATAGCGCCACATATTGTATTTGAGGCATCAGGGCATGTAGAGCATTTTAAAGATATAATGGTTGTATGTTCTAAATGTGGTAGAAGGTATAGAGGCGATACACTGCTGAAGGAGAAAGGTATTGAGGTTAGTGAGGCTTTAAAACCAAGTGATATAGATGAGTTAATTGAGAAATATGATATTAAATGTCCTACATGCGGGGGAGATTTTGAGAAGTCATCATATTTTACAACAATGTTTAAAACTACTATAGGCCCTTATAAGGAAGCTATAGGGTATTTAAGACCAGAGACTGCACAAGGGATGTTTGTTGAGTTCGCTAGGATTAGAGAGATTACTAGAAGGAGAATGCCTATCGGTATCGCTCAGATCGGACGTGGTTTTAGGAATGAGATATCTCCTAGACAAGGGCCTATAAGACTTAGGGAGTTCGATATGATGGAATTAGAATATTTCTATGATCCTAAAGATGAATACTGCCCATGGATCAATGAGTATTTAGATTTTGAGATAAACCTATATCATAGAGAACTGATACTATCTGGAAAAAAAGATGTAGAGTATGAGACGATGAGTATTAAAGAGGCATTAGATAGAGGTATTATTAAGAGTAAATGCATGGCGTATTTCATGGCTTTAGCCACCGAATTCTTAGAACTACTCGGTATCCCAAGAAAGTACCAGAGGTTTAGGGAGAAGCTTGAAGGAGAGAGAGCACACTATGCAGTTCAAACATTTGATCAAGAGGTGAAATTAACGCGTTGGGGATGGATCGAGGTTTCGGGTCACGCGAATAGAACTAATTACGATCTATCTAGGCATATTAAATTTAGTGGTAAAGACTTATATGCATATAGGAAATTAGATAAACCTAGGGAGATTGAAGAGATTGACGTTGTTCCGGATCCTAAGAAAATAAAGGAGCGCTTTGGTAGTAGGATCGGTTTTATAATGTCTAGATTAAGTAAGATGGATAGGGAGATGATTAAAAGAGAGATCTTAAGTAAGGGTTATGTAGAAGTAGGTGATGGCATAGTATTAAATAGAGATTTATTTAGAATCGACAAGAAAATGAAGAGAGTTGAGGTTGAAGCATATATACCTCATGTTGTAGAACCTTCATTCGGCTTAGATAGAATATGCTACTCAATACTTGAATATTCCTACAAGGAGAAGGAGGGTAGAATAATCCTATCACTGCCACCATATATTGCTCCTTATGAAGTTGCAGTATTTCCATTAATTCAAGATAATAAGCTTATAGAGATTGCGAGAGAGATATGGAGTATGCTGAAGGAGAATGGTTTTAGCGTAATATATGATGAAGGAGAAAGTATAGGAAGGAGATATGCTAGAGTTGATGAGATAGGTGTGCCTATAGCTGTAACCGTCGATTACCAGACTCTTGAGGATAATACGGTGACTGTTAGAGACAGGGACACATGGATTCAATATAGAATTGATATCCCAAAATTAACTGAGTTTATAAATAAAGTTTTAGAGGGATGTAGTTTTACATCTGTAGCATCTGAGATGTCATTAAGGTTATATAATTCAACGCACTAATAATACTCCCTATACCCTCTAATATCGTATTCATCCGGTATATCCTCTATCTCAGTAATATCTAAAATCCTCTTCCTCCTCCTATGTTTTTCCATCCATAATTCACAGATACCTTCTGTAATGATTAATTTATTTATTGCACACGTAGCAAACTGGCAATTCTTGGGATCGCATTCTTCATTTGTTAATGTACAGATCTTCTTTCTCTCCTTTGTAATTAGGAAATTCCTGGCGCATCTAAAAAATCTACAGTATGGTGAACAATATTTAGAACTTCCCGGTTCAAACATGATTCGCATAAACCTCTCAGGAACTCTACATTATATATTAGTGTATTGCAAATTATTTAAGTATATAATAGTAT